>NZ_SDIG01000027.1:0-59410 GCF_004122755.1 Streptomyces sp. TM32 | reverse complement strand
GTCCCGGTCGAGGCGCTGACCGGGGCCGCGGGACCGGCCGCGGTGGCGGTGTCCCGGTCGGCGCGCGGTACCCGGGCGTAGAGCTCCTCGGCCAGGGAGAAGACGTCACGGTGCCGGAAGCGTGCGGCCGTACGGTCGGTGACGCCGTGCGCCTCCAGGCCGGCGGCGATCTCCAGGGCGTCGACGGCGCGGGCGCACAGCTCCTGATGACGGTGCATCAGGGACCGGACGGGGTCGGCGGGGCCGCGGCGCGGGGGCGGCGCGGCCCGGTCGGCGGGCTGGTCCCCGGCCGCCTCGACGGCGCGCGTGGCGGCGCCCTCGGGGGTGCTCATGTCCCGTCCCCCCGTACCGGGATCCGCGGGCAGCCGCCGGGGCGGTGGGGCGCGGGGTGCCGGCGGAGCGGGCGGCCGGGGCCGTCCGGGGAGGTGTGCCGGACGACCGCCGGGCTGCCGGGACGGGCGCCGCGCCGGCTGCCGCCGTTCGCCACGTCCGCCATGCCGGTCACCAGGGCCACGCCCACCACGCCCATCGCGCAGATCACATCGAGCACACCCGTCACCATTGGCCACTCCCTTGTGTCGGCCGGGGCTGTCCGGTAGCCGGGTCGCCCCGTCTCACCGGCTGTCTCATTCCTCGGGCGGCGGCCACTCCCCCGGCCCCGGTGCGTCCGGCGGCCGGCACCGCCATGGCGGCGGGGCCCCGCTCCTCCTCGGGCACCGCCCAGCTCGGCGTCCGGCCGGCCGGCGCGGCCGGGCGGGTGGCGGCGCCGGTCACCGCCCAGCGGCCCGGGACATGGGACTCGGCGGGGCGGGCGAAGGGCCGCGGGACGCCCTGCGCGTCCCGGGCGCGCCCGGCGGCCGGTCGGGCCGGGGCGTGCGAGATCAGCTCCAGGTAGATGCCACGAAATGCCGCGACGTTCTGCTCGACGGTGAACAGTTCCAGCGCCCGGGCGCGGGCCGCGGCGCCCAGCCTGGCCCTGCGGTCCGGGTCACCGAGCAGCGCGGCGCAGGCCTCGGCGAGGGCCCGGGGGTTGCGCGGCGGGACCACCAGGCCGGTGCCGCCGATGACTTCGCAGACCGCGCCGGCATCCGTCGACACCGTGGCGCGGCCGCAGAACATCGCCTCCACCAGGGAGCGCGGAAAGCCCTCGACGACACTGGACAGCACCACCACCGCACCGGAGGCATAGGCGTCCTGCAGGGTCGGCACCTCGGGGCTGCCGATCTCCTCGAAGCTGACCGGGTTCTCGCCGACGGTGCGGGCGTCGGCCGCCTCGTCGGGGAAGAGCTGGGCGGCCAGCACGCGGCACTGCGCGAGATATCCGGGCGCCTGCGGGTCGCGGCCGGCCCCGCCGATGATCCGCAGGGTGGCCCGCGGCTCGGTCCGGCGGACCCCGGCGAACGCGTGCAGCAGCCCGACGAGGTCCTTGGCGGGCTCGACGGCCCCGACCCACACCAGCGTCTTGGACTCGTCGGCGGCGGCCTCCGCGACGGCGCCGAAGGGCCCGGCGTCCATGCCCGGATAGACCGTGCGCAGCCGGGCGCGGTCGGCGCCGCAGCGCTCCTGCCAGCGCCGGGCGTGGGTGTTGCCGGGGGTGATCAGTGCGGCGCGGGCGTAGGCCTCGGCGGCCAGGGCGCCCTGGAAGGCGGCGAGCAGCGCGCGCACCGGTGCGCTCAGCGGCGAGGCGGCGCCCGCGAGATAGTGCTCGCGCAGCCCGACGCCGTACTCGGTGACCAACAGCGGCGTACCGAAGAAGTGCCCGGCCAGCAGTCCGGGGAGCGCGGCCGCACCGGCGGAGGTGGCATGGCACAGGTCCACCCCGCCGAGCCCGGGTGTCCGTCGGTCGCCGTACCAGTCCAGGGACAGCGGCCGCAGCGCGAGTTCGAGCCGGGCGGTGACCGCCAGCAGATCCTTGACCTGGGCGCCGTGCGCGGCGGGCAGGGCGCGGGCGCCGTGGCAGGCGGCCTCCAGGATGCGCACGGCGTCCTCGGAGCGCAGTAGGGCGGGCAGGTGGCCGTGGTCCCGGGCGAGTTCGGCGAGTCCGTAGAGACCGCTGGCGAAACGGTCCGCCTTGCTGGTCACGGGTGAGGCGGGGGCGGCGTCCCGGCCGGCCGGTGCGGCCGCGGCCGGCCCGTCGCCCGGGGGTGTGGTGGCGAAGCCCGCCACCAGGTCGGCGAAGTGCCCGGCGAAGCGCCGCCGTTCGCGGCGCCCGGGCCCACGGCCCCGGCGCTGCTCGGCGGCCCGGCGGTGCCCGGCGGGGAAGTCGCCCCACAGGGGTGCACTGCGCACCAGCCGTACGTGTCCGGGGAGTTCACCGAGGCGCTGTGTCTCCTGGCGGGCGTCGGGGTACAGGGCGTAGACCTCGAAGTCATGGCCGGTGAGCCCGCGGACGAGCCGCTCGCACCATGTGTGCGACTCGCCGGGCGCATACGGATAACCACCCTCGGTGAGCAGTCCAATTCGCACGAGCGCACCCCCGTCCTCCCATATCGGCGTCCCGGTGTCCCAGCGGCACGGCCGCCACCTGCAGGAAGAAGCTATGCAGACGGCCGGTGGCGCGATGGACGGTTGTCCGTCGCGCCACCGGAAGGGGTGAAAGCACGTGACTTTCCGCCCCTAAGGGCGTTTCGACGCGCTATGTGCTCCCGGGGACCCACCGCATCCGCGGCCCCGCTCAGGGGGCAACGGCTCAGGCGGTCCGGCCCCGGCGGCCGGGTCCGGTCAGCGCTGGGCGGGGAACGGCCAGGGGTTGGGGCGGCAGGTCACCCCGTCCGTCGTCAGGAACTTGGTCTGCTGCATCATCACCGGCGCCGGTGCGCCCTGCCGGGGGCAGGCCTCGTGGTTGTGCCCGAGGCGGTGGCCGACCTCGTGGTTGATGAGCATCTGACGGTAGGCCAGCATCTTGTCGTGGCCGTAGGTCTTGGAACCCTGCGCCCACCGGTACGCATTGATCATGACGCGGTCGGTCGCCGCCGAGTCGCAGGAGACGTTCTCCTCGCGGGTGTCGAGACCGGACTTGGCGCACCATGCCGAGGTGGTCCCCGGGCTCGCCAGCGTGATCACGAAGTCGGCGTGCCCGGAGGACACCCGCTCGAAGGTCATCTTCCCGCCGTGCGACCAGCTCCGGCTGTCGTTCAGGGTCGTGTGCACCGCTTGGGCGAAGAGCTTGCCGTCCAGCGGCAGCCCCTCCTCGATGTCCACGCGGTAGCGCAGCAGCTTGCCGTGTCCGGGGGCCTTGGCGGCGCCGGGGACCGGGGTGAACCGGCCGTCGGCCGTCAGCCGCGCGTCCAGCGGGAACACCTTCGCCATCTGCTCGTCGTAACCGGCGGCCTTGGCGTCCTGGGTGGCGCGGGCATGGGACCGGGAGGCCGCGTCGCCGGTGTCGTCGCCGCGGTCGGGCCCGCTGCGCGGCTGCGGGTCGGCGCCGTCCTCGCGCTGGTGGGCGACCTGACCGGCGATCACCACGGCGAGCACGGTGGTCACCGCCGCGGCCGCGGCACCGGTGAACGTCCGGCCCTTGCCGCCCTTGCGCCCGCCGCGCCCGGACTCGTCCGGGTCGGCGGCGTCGCCCGGTTCACCGTCGTGGGGGCCGTACGGGCCACCGCCGTCCGCGCCGGGTCCGTCCTCCTCGTCCGGCGCGTCGACGGTGCCCCGGTCGAAGACCACCGACCGCCCGGTGAAGCGGCCGCCGGCGGGCAGGGGGCCCGCGCCGGGCCCCGGTCCGCCGGCCCCTGGGCCCGCCGGGCGGGGCGCGCCGGCCCGGAACACGTCGTCGTCCGGGTCCACGACACCCGTCGCCCCCGGGAACGGCCGGCCGTCGAAGGCCTCCACATAGTCGCGCCGCGGCCCCGGGTCACTGCCCGGTGCGGCGAGCGGCGGTCCGCCGGGAAGTTCCGTGCGCGGCCGGGGAATCCTCGGCGCACCCTGCCGGGACGCCCCCGACGGGCCGCCGGGGAGCGCGCCCCAGCCGCCGCCCGGCTCGTGCTGTTCGGGGTGGCCGCCGCGCACCGGGTCACCCTGGAGCGACTCACGTCTGCGGCGCCCGGTGCCGGGTCCGGAAGAACCGCCCCCTGAGGGGCTGTTGCCGGGCGGACCGGCCGTCGGTGAACTCTCCGCAGCGGTCTCGGGCCGGCTTCGTCGGCTATGGCGTCCCACGGGGCGTGTCAGCTCCTGCCGGCATCAGCGGTCACATCGGTCACTTCACTGTCGAGCAGTTCGCGGACGGCCCGCGCCACTGCCTCGGGGTACTCCATCATCGCCACATGCCCCGCCTCCGGAAGCGTCAGCAGTCGCGAACCGCGGAACGCCGCGGCCGCCCGCCGCGCCATCCGGAAGGAGACCAGGCGGTCGCGTCCACCGTAGACGAGAAGCGTCGGGGCGAGTACGCGCTCTGCCTGACGCCACAAATTATGCTGCCCGCCGAGCGTGTAGGCGTTCACCAGCCCGCGGGCCGAGCGCTCCATCACCTCCCAGAAATAAGGGAGTTCGAGGCGACGGGCATATTCGTCGGCCGCGGAGTTGAACCCTTCCGGGCTGACCCGGCCGGGGTCGCCGTAACACAGCGCCAGCACCTCGCGGGTGCGGCGCTCGGGCGTCCAGTCATGGGTGAGCCGGCCGAAGAGCCGGGCGATGCCGGGGACGGCGAGCAACGCAGTGGGCACCGCCGTCAACTGCGGCCGCAGCTCGGGCAGCGCCGGGGAGACCAGCGTCAGGGTGCGGACGAGATCGGGGCGCACCGCCGCCACCCGGGTCGCCGCGGCGCCGCCCATGGAGTTGCCGAGGAGATGGACGGGTCCGCGCCCGGCGGCGTCGAGGTAGCGGATGACCGCGCGGGCCTGCGCCGAAACGGAGTAGTTGCCGTCGTCCGGGGGCGGGGACTGCCCGAAGCCGGGCAGGTCGATCGCCTCGCCGTCCAGCCGGTCGGCGAGCAGCGGCATCAGATCCGACCAGTTCTGCGAGGACCCGCCGAGGCCGTGGACGTAGAGGGCGGCCTCGCGCTCGCCCGCGGCGCCGTCGCCCGCTGTGCCCTGCCCGGCGCCGTCGGGCCCGGCCGAAGGTCCGGCCGGCGCCCGTACGGTCAGCGTCAGTCCCGGCAGGGTCGCGGTGCGCACCGTCTCCGCCCCTCCGCGCCGGCCGGGGCCGGCCGGCGGCACCGGTAGGGCGGCGGTCGCGGTGTCCGGCGACTCGGTCGAAGACATGGGGTCGATGTTACGAGACGATCACGCCTCCGATCGTGTGTCCGCCGTCACACACCGCATCGCGCTGCCGCGGCCACTCTCCTACGCTCGTAGGCGAGGGCAGCCGGCCCGGCCCCTGCTTTCAGGTCAGGCACCAGCCGAAGCAACGAGCACGCGGAAAGGGAGCCACCATGCGCGTCGACCCGACAGATCCGGAGACCTTCGTGGACGAGAGCGACGCCACCGACCTCGACGTCGAAGCTCCGGAAGCGGACGCCGCCGAACAGTACGCGGACCTCGCACCCCAGCGCGACGAACCGCTGACCGTCCTCGACCCCGACGAGGCGAACGAGGCGGATCTCGTCGAACAGGCCCGTGTCGTGGAGACCAACGAAGACGAATACCGATGACCTGGGACGTTATGTCGGCTTCTGGTGAGGGGGTCGGAGAGAAAAAACCGACCGGGACCGCGCACAGCCGGGTTACCCAAAAGTACGATGGCGGGCGCGGTGCACCACCTTGTACGGACCGCGTACGAACCAATCTCTGGGAGGCAGCGTGAGCGCCATCGAGCAGACCGAGGCGGCGCGCCCGCGGGGCACACGCCTGCCACGTCGCGCCCGGCGCAACCAGCTTCTGGGCGCCGCCCAGGAAGTCTTCGTCGCGCAGGGCTACCACGCGGCCGCGATGGATGACATCGCCGAGCGGGCGGGGGTCAGCAAGCCCGTCCTCTACCAGCACTTTCCGGGCAAGCTCGACCTCTACCTCGCCCTGCTCGACCAGCACTGCGAGGCGCTGCTGCACTCGGTACGGGCGGCGCTGGCGTCGACGACCGACAACAAGCAGCGGGTCGCGGCGACGATGGACGCCTACTTCGCGTATGTGGAGGACCCGGGCGGCGCCTTCCGGCTGGTCTTCGAGTCGGACCTGACCAATGAGCCGGCGGTCCGCGAGCGGGTGGACAAGGTGTCCCTGGAGTGCGCCGAGGCCATAAGCGCGGTGATCGCCGAGGACACCGGCCTGTCGCAGGACGAGTCGATGCTGCTCGCCATCGGCATGGGCGGGGTCTCCCAGGTCGTGGCGCGCTACTGGCTGTCCTCGGAGAGCAAGGTGCCGCGGGACACCGCGGTGCAGCTGCTGACCTCGCTCGCCTGGAAGGGCATCGCCGGCTTCCCGCTGCAGGACACCGAGGCACACTGACCCTGTTCGCTGCGGGCGTGGTCCATGGCGCCCTACGCTTCGCCGTACCGGGCTAATGTGTGCTGCGTACGGCGCGGATGGCCGCGCACCCAAGTGACCGTCGGAGGGACAAAAGCCGTGGAGGTCAAGATCGGCGTGCAGCACGCGCCCCGCGAGATCATTCTGGAGAGCGGGCAGACTGCCGAAGAGGTGGAGAGCGCGGTGTCCGAGGCCCTGAGCGGCACGTCTCAGCTGCTGACCCTGGTGGACGACCACGGTCGCAAGGTGCTGGTCCCGTCGGACCGGCTGGCCTATGTGGAGCTCGGCGAGCCGACCGCCCGCAAGGTCGGCTTCGGCACGCTCTGAGCAGCACGCGCCCGAGGCGGCAGCCGAAGGCACAGGGGCGGCGGCCCGGGGACTCCTCTCCGGGCCGCCGCCCCTCTTTCCGGTCCGATCCGTCCCCGGCCCGCCGGCCTTTTTGCAGATCAGGCCGTTCGAGTCGGTGCCGCTGAGCTGATCGGGCAGGGGACCCGCGCGGGGAGGGTTGCTGCCGGTGCCCCTTGGGTACCACCGCAACGACCGAGGTGTTCAGCCGGTCGAACCGTCTCGCGGGAGGGAACAGCATGATCTGGGAAGCGCTCGGCGCCGTGCTCATCGGCTTCGCCATCGCCCTGTCCGCCACCCACTGGCTGCCGGACCGCTTCCCCGCGCGCACCCTCACGCTGGCCACCGGCCCGGTCGCGGCGCTGCTCGGCGCGCTGCTGACCCGCTCGATCCTCGGCCCCGGCCATCCCGTCCAGGTGATGATCGCCGCGTGCGCCGTCGGTGCGGCCCTGCTGTCGGTCGTGGCACGCCCGCCGCACCACCGCCTTCGGCGGCCGACCGCGGCGTTGAAGGGGCACCGGACGGCCTGAATCCGCCCGGCACCCCCGTCGCGCGTCAGGCCGCGAGCCCCAGGGCCGCCATCCGCTTGGTGTGCGCCTCGGTGATCCGCGAGAACATCCGGCCGACCTCGGCCAGGTCGAAACCGTCGGCCACGCCGCCCACCAGCATCGTGGAGAGCGCATCGCGGTCCGCGACGACCCGCTGCGCCTGCGAGAGCGCCTCGCCCATCAGCCGGCGCGCCCACAGCGCCAGCCGCCCGCCGACCCGCGGCTCGGCCTCGATGGCCGCGCGCACCTTCTCCACGGCGAACGACGCGTGCCCGGTGTCGTCCAGTACGGCCAGCACCAGACCGCGGGTGTCGGAGTCCAGCCGGGCCGCGACCTCGCGGTAGAAGTCACTGGCGATCGAGTCGCCGACGTAGGCCTTGACCAGGCCTTCCAGCCAGTCGGACGGTGCGGTCTGGCGGTGGAACTCGTCCAGGGCGGCAGCGAACGGCTCCATCGCCTCGTTCGGCTCCGCCTCGATCTGCGCGAGCCGCTCCCGCAGCCGCTCGAAGTGGTGGAACTCTGCCGAGGCCATCTTGGCCAGTTCGGCCTTGTCGTCCATCGTCGGCGCGAGCTTCGCGTCCTCCGCCAGGCGCTCGAAGGCGGACAGCTCGCCGTAGGCGAGCGCGCCGAGCAGGTCGATCACGGCGGCCCGGTACTGCGGGTCGACGGATGCCTGCGTCCAGTCCTGGGCGGCGATCCCGGTGTGTTCTTGCGCGTCAGCGGCGGCGTTGTCAGGCGTTCCCATGACCGGCACAATAGCCCGCTCGGCGGCTCGGGGAAGGGCCTGGTCAGCCACTGCCGTTCCCCCGTACGAACGACAGCCGCAACCGGCTCCCGGGGGCCGCGCCGGGCCGTGATGTATTCCTCACTCATACAAGCCTTCGGATGGACGCGCCATATCCGGGGTACAGTGGTATGCGGACCTGCCGAGTATCGGTGGGTCGTTCCACGAAGCGGATGCCCGGTCGGTGGCCCGATCGGCTCCAAACCGACCGCCCTCTGCTGCCCCGCGTACGAGACATACGCACCGCAGGGGGGACACCGCTCGCGGCAGGAGTGCCTGAGCGTTGGCAGTGGTCCCGCCCCACCGGCTGTATCAGGCCGGCCCCGTACGAACCCGTACGACGGTGCGGTACGACCCCCTTCGCCGCCTCACGCCGCGTCTCACAGAAGAGGCAAGATTCTGTCTACATTCCGAGACCTCGGGATTTTTCCCGAGACGGCCGAGGCCCTCGAAGCCGTCGGCATCGTTTCCCCCTTTCCCATCCAGGAGCTGACGCTCCCCGTCGCCCTCTCCGGCAACGACGTCATCGGCCAGGCCAAGACCGGCACCGGCAAGACGCTGGGCTTCGGCCTGCCGCTGCTGGAGCGCGTCACGGTCCCCGTCGACGTCGAGGCGGGCCGGGCCCGGCCCGAGCAGCTGACCGAGGCGCCGCAGGCGCTGGTGGTCGTGCCCACCCGTGAGCTGTGCCAGCAGGTCACCAACGATCTGCTCACCGCCGGCAAGGTGCGCAATGTCCGGGTGCTGGCCATCTACGGCGGCCGTGCCTATGAGCCGCAGGTCGAGGCGCTGAAGAAGGGCGTCGACGTCGTCGTCGGCACGCCCGGCCGGCTGCTCGACCTCGCGGGCCAGCGCAAGCTGAACCTCTCCCAGGTCAAGAGCCTGGTGCTGGACGAGGCCGACGAGATGCTCGACCTGGGCTTCCTGCCCGACGTCGAGAAGATCATCCAGCTGCTGCCGGTCAAGCGCCAGACGATGCTGTTCTCCGCGACCATGCCCGGCCAGGTCATCTCGCTGGCCCGCCGCTACATGTCGCAGCCCACGCACATCCGCGCCACCGCGCCGGACGACGAGGGCCAGACCGTCGCCAACACCACCCAGCACGTCTTCCGGGCCCACTCCATGGACAAGCCGGAGATGGTCGCCCGCATCCTGCAGGCCGAGGGCCGGGGCCTGGCGATGGTGTTCTGCCGTACGAAGCGGACCGCCGCCGACATCGCCGACCAGCTCTCGCGCCGCGGCTTCGCCTCCGGCGCGGTCCACGGCGACCTCGGCCAGGGCGCCCGTGAGCAGGCGCTGCGCGCCTTCCGCAACGGCAAGGTCGACGTCCTGGTCTGCACCGACGTCGCGGCCCGCGGCATCGACGTCGAGGGTGTGACGCACGTCATCAACTACCAGTCGCCCGAGGACGAGAAGACCTACCTGCACCGCATCGGCCGTACGGGCCGCGCGGGCGCCAAGGGCACCGCGGTCACCCTCGTCGACTGGGACGACATCCCGCGCTGGAAGCTGATCAACAAGGCGCTGGACCTGCCGTTCGACGAGCCGGAGGAGACCTACTCCACCTCGCCGCACCTCTACGAGCAGCTGCACATCCCCGCGGGCACCAAGGGCGTGCTGCCGCGCGCCGAGCGCACCCGCGCGGGGCTGGCCGCCGAAGAGGTCGAGGACCTGGGCGAGACCGGCGGCCGCGGCCGCGGGCCCCGCCGGGGCGCCGTCGAGGAGGAGCGCCCCGCGCGCACCCGTACGCCGCGGCAGCGCCGCCGCACCCGGGGTGGCACGCCGCTGGACGGCGCCGCCGCCTCCGAGGCGCAGGCGACCGGCTCGCTCGACGCCGCGGAAGGCACCGGAAACACGGAGGCCGCCGAACCGCGCCAGCCGCGCCGGCGCCGCCGTACCCGTGGCGGTCAGTCGGCCGCGGTGCCCGCTCCGGCCGCCGCGGAGACGGTGGCCGAGGCCGCCGCACCCGCACCGGCCGCCGAGGTGACCGAGGCCCCCGCCAAGCCGCGCCGCCGCCGTACCCGGGCCGCGCGTCCGGAGGCCGCCAAGGCCGCCGAGGCCGCGGTCGACACCGCCGAGGGCGCATCGGTGCAGGCCCCGGCCGCCGCGGTGACCGAGCC
This sequence comes from Streptomyces sp. TM32, assembly GCF_004122755.1. Classification (NCBI taxonomy): domain Bacteria; kingdom Bacillati; phylum Actinomycetota; class Actinomycetes; order Kitasatosporales; family Streptomycetaceae; genus Streptomyces; species Streptomyces sp. TM32. The sequence continues at coordinate 49,221 of NZ_SDIG01000027.1, read as the reverse complement.
GGCCGAGGCGCCGGCCGCGCCGCGCCGCCGGACCCGGGGCGCCGCCAAGGCCGCCGCGGCGACCGCGCCGGCAGCAGTGACGGAGACCGTGACCGAGGCCGCGGAGGCCGTGGTGGAGGCCGCTCCGGCCAAGCCGAAGCGGACGCGGAAGAGCGCCGCCGCCAAGGCCGCCGAGGCCGCCGAGGCCGCGGTGGACACCGCCGAGGGCAGTGTCGAGGCGCCGGCCAAGCCGAAGCGGACCCGCAAGTCCGCCGCCAAGCCGGTCGCCGACGCCGCCGAGGGCACCGAGGCCGCACCGGCCGAGCCCCGGCGTACGCGGAAGACCGCCGCCGCGAAGGCCACGGCGGAGGCGCCCGCCGCCGAGGACGCCCCGGCCAAGCCGAAGCGGACCCGGAAGAGCGCCGCCGCCAAGGCCGCCGAGGCCGCGGTGGACACCGCAGAGGCCGCCGAGGCCAAGCCGGTGCGCCGCCGTACCCGGGCCAAGGCTGCCGTCGCCGAGGCGACGCCCGAGAGCTGACGCCCCGCCGGCTGCCGCCGGCACGCACGGTCGAACGACCCGGCCCCGCCGCCCGCGGGTGCCGGGTCGTTCGGCGTCCCGGACCCGTTTTGCCGCCCGGCCCGGATAACCTCGGATCATGAGCAGGCCGCCCACCCTCACGCTGCCCCCGTGCGCCCGTGCGTACCGACTCGACACCGCGCGCGGCTCCTTCGCCGTGCAGGACGCCCGGCCCGATGCCGCGCCGATCGGAACGGCCCTGCTGGTGCCCGGATTCACCGGCAGCAAGGAGGACTTCATCGCCCTGCTGGCGCCACTGGCGGCGGCCGGGTTCCGGACGGTCGCGGTGGACGGCCGCGGCCAGCACGAATCCCCCGGCCCGCGCACGGAACAGGCGTACGCGCAAAGGGAGTTGGCCCTCGACGTGCTGGCGCAGGCGCAGGCCCTGCGGGAGCCGGACAGCGGGCCGCTGCATCTGCTGGGGCACTCACTGGGCGGGTTGGTCACCCGCGCCGCGGTGCTGCTGGACGCGGCCCCGTTCCGTTCGCTCACCGTGCTCAGCTCCGGGCCCGCCGCCATCTCCGCGGGCCAGCAGGCGCGGGTGCGGATGCTGATCGACGCGCTCGGCGGGCTCGACATGGAGAGTGTCTGGCGGGCGATGCGCGAACTGGATCCCCCGGAGGCGGCGGACGCGGCGACGCCCCCGGAGATCGGCGCGTTCCTGCACCGTCGTTGGCTGAACACCGTCCCCGAGCAGTTGATCGCGACCGGCCGGCAGATGCTGGACGAGCCCGACCGGGTGGCGGAGCTGGCGCGGACCGGGCTGGCCACCCATGTCGTCTCCGGGGCTGTCGACTACGCCTGGCCGGTGCCGTCGATGGACGAGATGGCCGCGCGGCTGTCCGCCCGGCGCACCGTCATCGAGGGCGCCGAGCACTCCCCCAACGCCGAACGGCCGGAGAAGACGGCCGAGGCGCTCGCCGGGTTCTGGAGCGGGGTGGGCTGAGCGCCGGGCGGGGCCGGGGGCTGAGCGCCGAGCCGGCCGGGTGGGCCGGGCGGACGGCGTCACCAGGACAGCGCCGGGCCGTTCGGCGAGCATCGAAGCAGGCGGGCCGGCACCGGCGTCCGGCTGCCACCTGCTGCACAGGAAGGGCCCGACCATGACCGAGCACGCGGCGAATCCCCCGACCGACGAGGGCGGTGGCCCCCACGGCATCGCGCTCACCCGGACCTTCGACGCCCGGCGCGAGCTGGTCTTCGAGGCGTGGACGACACCCGAGCACTTCGCGTACTGGTTCGGCGGGGAGCTGGAGGTGCCGGTCGACCGGATGGCGATGGACGCCCGGCCCGGCGGCGTCTGGAGCCTGGTGATGCGCACCCCGGACGGCGGTGAGCTGCCGTTCTCCGGTGTCTACCGCGAGGTCGCCGCCCCGGAGCGGCTGGAGTTCACCGTCAACGACACGGCCGAGCCCCACGGCGCCGAGGGCGAGCTCGTCCGGGTCACGCTGACCGATCTGGAGGGCCGTACGGAGATGGCCTTCCGGCAGCTCGGCGGCCATCTCAGCGCGGAGCAGTACCGGCAGGCGGAGGCCGGCTGGGCGGGCTTCTTCGACCGCCTGCGGGAGCTTCTCGCTCGGGCCTGAACCGGCCGGGGCGGCCCGGGGCGGCCGGGACGGCTCAGGTCAGGCCCGGCCGGCACGGCCCGGGTCCCGCAGACAGGTCAGTACTGCCCCTGGACGTGTTCCCAGAAGCCGTCGCGCAGCACCCGCCGCAGATCGGCATGGCTGCGCAGGGAGTGCCGCAGCAGGGCCTCGGCGGCGGTCAGCAGCTCCTGGTCGACCGCTCCGGGCAGATACGGATGGCCGGGCAGCAGCTCGGCGACCCACTCCCGGCCGCGCTCCGACAGCCACTGCGCGGCGACCTGGGCGCCGACGAAGCGGACCTCCTCGCGCTGGGGCGCGGGCCCCTCGCCCGTCGTCGGGGCGCAGTACTCGGCGCCGACCCGGCGGCTGACGTACGGCTTGCAGAATTCCAGGTCGAAGGTCCGGGCGCTGTCGACCTCCCACAGCAGCGGTTCGGCCTGATTGCGGCCGCCGGAGGCCTCGATGCCCCACAGATGCACCCGCGCGCCGTAGCCCTGCGCCGCCTCCACCGCGGAGACCAGGTCCTCGTCGCCGCCGATGAGCACCGCGTCGGTGATCGCGCGGTGCCGGGCCAGCGACTCCAGGTCGGAACGGATCAGGGAGTCGACGCCCTTCTGCTGGTTGTTGGCGTTGAGGTTGCCGAGCCTGACCTTCACATCGGGCAGCTCGGCGATCCGCTGCTGTTCCTGGGTGTGGATGCGGCGGCGGGCGCCGTCGTACCAGTAGACGCGCAGCAGCCGGCTGTCCGGGAAGATCGTCCGGGCCTTGTCGATGAACGCCTCGATCATGCCCTCGGCGTCCAGGTCGAAGGCCTTGCGGTCCTCCGTGCCGGCGACCAGCCGCCCCGCCGCCGCGTAGACATAGCCCGCGTCCACGAAGGCGGCATGGGTGGACGGGGTGGTGGCGACCTCGGCGAGCACCCGGGTGAGCAGCTCGTTGGTGCGCTCGATCCCGGCGGAGAGCGTGGCGAGGTCGGTGGGGCCCGTGGGCTGGACATCGTTCATACGGGTCCCATTGTCCGGGCGCTCACTCTCCGGGCACAACCGCATCCCCCTGGCCATATTTAGACGTTCGAAATTTTTCTTTAGCGTAGGGAATGATTGCACTGGGCAGGACGTTGTACGGAACGGGAGCGCACGGCAGCGACGCCGCGCGACCCCCGTACTCAAGAGTTCTCCACAGGAGGATCAGACGAAGGGAGAAGCCCTATGCGCTTCGAGATCATGCGCCTGGACGATGTCGACGGCACCGCCGTGGACAGCACCGTCGTGGACGCCGCCTCCGTCAACCGGATCGTGCAGCAGGCCGCCGCCACCGGCCAGCGCATCTACATCCGCCCGGCCGACACCGCCGCCCGCTGATACCTGCCCCGCCGCCCGATGCGGCGGATCCGCCGACCGCGGCCCGACCGGCCGCGCGCGACGCGCGCAGCGCCCCCGTACACACCTCTCGTACGGGGGCGCTGTGCCGTCCGCGGCAGGCCGGCGGCCCGGGTGTCAGGCCGACCGGACCACCTGCAGCACGCCGTTGATGATCTGCTGCACGGCGAGCGCGGAGAGCATCATGCCCGCCAGCCGCGTCACCAGGACCACTCCGCCGTCCTTGATCACCCTGATGATCACGAGCGAGAACCGCATCACCAGGTAGAGCACCACATGGATGGCCGCGATCGCCGTCCAGACGGAGAGCTGGGCGGCGGCGCCGTGCGCATGCTGCACGGCCAGGATCACCGACACGATCGCGCCGGGTCCGGCCAGCAGCGGCATGCCCAGCGGCACCAGCGCCACATTGACGTCCTTGGTCTGGGTCGGCTCCTCCGACTTCCCGGTCAGCAGATCCAGCGCGACCAGCAGAAGCAGCAGCCCGCCCGCGATCATCAGCGCGGGCGTCGAGATGTGCAGCCGGCCCAGGATCTGCCGGCCGAAGAGGGCGAAGACGGCGATGACACCGAAAGCGACGGTGGCCGCCTGCCAGGCCATACGGCGCTGCACCTTGGCCGGGCGCCCTGAGGTCAGGGCCAGGAAGATCGGGGTGATCCCCGGTGGATCCATGATCACGAAGAGGGTGACGAACAGGGTACTGAAGACGGCGATGTCGAACACGGTGAAGGCCTTGCGAGAGGTGGTACGGGACGAGCGCTCACGGGCAGGGCGCCGTACGCGGAGCCGTGAGGAGACAGGGCAGCAGACAGGGAGAACGGGAGGCGGGGCGCCGGCGCGCAGGACGCACCGTTCGGCCGCCGCCGGCCCGGTGCGGACGGTGGGCGCGGGAAGCGGGATGCCGGTCGGGCCGCGGTGGACTCAGCCGCCGGTGCCGGGGACGGGGAAGGCGCCGGTCGCGCGGCGCACGATCTCGCCGTAGATCTCGGGGTCGGTGGTGTATTCGCCGAGGTGACAGCTCTTACGGCTGCCGTGGTAGTCGCTGGAGCCGGTGGCCAGCAGGCCGAGGTCGGCGGCCATGCCGTGCAGCCGGGCGCGGGTCGGCGCGTCGTGGTCCATGTGGTCGGCCTCGATGCCGTCGAGCCCGGACGCGGCGAGTTCGGCGATCACGCTCTCGGGTACGCAGCTGCCGCGCTTGACGGCCAGCGGATGCGCGAAGACGGTGACCCCGCCCGCGGCCTTGACCAGCCGGATCGCGTCGAACGGATCGAGTTCGTGCTTGTCCACGTACGCCCGGCCGTCATTGGCGAGCCACTCGGAGGTGAAGGCGTCCGAAACGGAGGGGACCACGCCCAGCTCGACGAGGGCGGTGGCGAGGTGCGGCCGCCCCACGGCGCCGTCGCCGGCGATCCGGGCGACCCGCTCCCAGGTGATCGGCACTCCGAGGTCGCGCAGCTTGGCGACCATGCCCTGGGCCCGCGGCACCCGGTCGTCGCGCACCAGCTCCCGCTCCCGGGCGAGCTCCGGCTCCTCGGGGTCGAAGAGGTAGGCGAGCAGATGGAGGCTCACCCCGTCGATCCGGCAGGAGAGTTCGGCGCCGGTGACCAGCGTCAGCCCCGCGGGCAGCGCGGCACGCGCCTCGGCATGCCCGCCGACGGTGTCGTGGTCGGTCAGCGCGACGACGTCCAGCCCGGCGGCCGCGGCATGGCGCACCAGCTCGGCGGGGGTGTCCGTACCGTCGGACGCCGTGGAGTGGGTGTGCAGATCGATGCGCACGACGCGGACTCCAGACTGCTGCGGGACGGACCCGGGACCGGACCCGGGGGACATCGGGTACAGGTACACCGTAAGGGGACCCCAGAAGGATACCGGGCGGCCGGGTGGCGCCCCGACGGCGCGGGCGGCGGCCCCGCAGGGGCGCCCGTCAGCCCAGGATCCGCGGGGAGAGCGCCCCGCACGGCAGCAGATCCACCTCGGCACCGGCCTCGCGCAGATCCGTCAGCACCAGCTCGTCGTAGAGCAGCAGCCCCGCCTGCTCGGGCCAGGCGATCGCCCAGAGCCACAGTCCGCGCGCCTCGCCCGCGAAGACCGCGCGGTCCGGGGGTGCGTGATCGACGTGCCACAGCGGGGTCGGGCGGCCGGCGGCGAGCACCTTGCCGTGCGGGGAGGTGTCCACGCACATGTGGGGGCCGGGGTCGGGGCCGTCGATCCCGGCATAGCGCGCGCCGAGTCCGACGCCCAGCTCCTCGGCGATCAGCAGGAGTTCACCGGGGCCACCGAGCGGTCCGGGGCCCGAGCAGGCCACCGCGGTGGCGCGGCCGCCGCTGCGCTCGTCGCCGGCGCAGGCCACACCGGTGAACAGCCATCCGACCGGCAGCGGCCAGGGCATCCACACGGGCACCTGGGCGCGGTGCACGACGACGCCGAGCGCCTCGACGCTCGGCGGGACGACCGGCTGGAGCGGATGCACGGCGCCGTGCTTCGCGCACTGCCAGGTGTCGGAGAAGAGACCGGGCGCCCTCACCCGGCCTCCGCACTTCGGGCAACTGGGTTCGCCCCTCATAGGCATCCACGGTCCTCCGGGTCCGCCGCCGCGTCAAGGACGATCACCCGGCGGGTGTGCCCCGAATCTCGTACGCCGTCGCGCAATTGACGGCTTTCCGCGCTCCGCGCACCCCACCGGGAAAATTAGTTGTAGCTTGCATTCTTTAGATCGCCTAACTTATTGTGTGTAAACGACAACGACCTCGCGGGCGGGCACCGCGCTCGCCGCGGACCAGGGACACGCACCCGGCGACCGGCAACCGGAAGGGGAACCGCAGCATGAGCGACACGAAGAACGGCGGCCACGGCGGCCCGGACGATCCGTTCGAGGAGGGCGGCACCTCACTGCTCCGCCAGCCGATGGCCGTCTGGGCCACGGCGGGCGCCTCGGTCGTGGCCTTCATGGGCATCGGGCTCGTCGACCCGATCCTCCCGTCGATCGCCCGCGGCCTGCACGCCACCAACAGCCAGGTCTCCCTCCTGTTCACCTCCTACTTCCTGATCACCGCCGTCGCGATGCTGGTCACCGGCTTCGTCTCCAGCCGGATCGGCGGCCGCCGGACCCTGCTGGCCGGACTGGCACTGGTGGTGGTGTTCGCGGCGCTCTCCGGCATGTCGGGGTCGGTCGGCGAACTGGTCGGCTTCCGGGCGGGCTGGGGGCTGGGCAACGCCCTGTTCGTCTCGACGGCGCTGGCGGTCATCGTGGGCGCGGCGGCCGGCGGGAGCAGCGCGGCGATCCTGCTGTACGAGTCCGCGCTGGGGCTCGGGATGGCCTGCGGCCCGCTGCTCGGCGCGGTCCTCGGCGACCTGAAGTGGCGCTACCCGTTCTTCGGGACCGCCGTCCTGATGGCCGTCGGCTTCCTCGCCATCACGGTCTTCCTCAAGGAACAGCCGACGCCGGCCGCCAGGACGTCGCTCCTCGACCCGGTCAAGGCGCTCGGTCACGGCGGGCTGGCCGCCACCGCCGCCGCCGCGTTCTTCTACAACTACTCATTCTTCACGGTGCTGGCCTTCACCCCCTTCGTGCTGAACATGTCCCCCTACAGGTCCGGGGCCGTCTTCTTCGCCTGGGGTGTGCTGCTCGCGGTGTTCTCGGTGATCCTGGCTCCCCGGCTGCAGCGCCGCTTCGGCTCACTGAAGGTGCTGTGCGCCTCGCTGCTGCTGCTCGCCACCGATCTGGTCGTGCTGGGCTACGGCAACCACACCACCGCCGTCGTCTGCACCGTCCTGTCCGGCGCCCTCATCGGCCTGAACAACACCGTGTTCACGGAACTGGCGCTGGGCGTCTCGGATGCGCCCCGTCCGGTGGCGAGCGCCGGCTACAACTTCGTGCGCTGGTTCGCGGCGGCGGCCGCACCGTTCCTCGCGCCCAAGATCGAGGAGTGGACCGACATCCACCTGCCCTTCGTGGTCGCGGCCGTCGCGGCGGTGACCGGCGCCGGCATCGTCGCCGTCCGCCGCCGGGCGCTGACCACCGAGGCCGAGGAGCGGGCGCCGTGGCACGCGACGGAGGACGGGGTCACGGCCCTCGCCCGGTGAGGCACGCCACGTCCCCGTCCCCGTAAAGAACTGACGCCCCGTCGGCCCCCTCTTGGGAGGCCCGGCGGGGCGCGTCGCCACCCGGCGGCCTGCGGGTCAGTCGAGCGGTACGCCGGCCCGCAGCGGGTCCCGCAGATCCGTGCCGTGCTCCAGCCAGCGCTTCTCCAGGGCCTCGGCGCCGTGCACCCGCTTCCAGGCGGCCTCGTTGGGCGTCATCGGCAGCAGCGGCAGGAAGCGGACCGGCTCCATCGGCTCGTCGAGCGCGAGGTCCTCGACGAGACCGCCGGACGAGGCGACCAGCACCGAGGTGAAGACCGCGCCCGGCCACAGCGGCTCCCCCACGTCGAGCGAGGCGCCGGGAGCCACGATCACCCCCTCCACCTGCGGCGACGCGGCGAGCACGGCGAGCGGCCGGAGCACCTTGTCGGTGTCCGCGCGGCCTTCGCGCACGGAGAGCAGGAGTTCGGCGCGCGGTCCGCGCAGGGGGTCGGCCAGGACGGCCGTGGGGTCGGCCATCGGCTGCGCGGACATCCCGAGCGTGGCGTAACGCACCACCCCGTTGTCCACGAAGCGGAGGACCTCGATACGGTCGGTCCCGAGAAACGTGACGGCGGCGCGCGCGTCCGGCTCGCCCAGAGTTGTGCGCAACCGGGCTTCGACCAGCTCAAGAACGTCAGACATGCCGTGAGCATAGGGCCGGTCCTCGGGCTCGCCGTCGCCCGTCCACGAGGTGCTCCGCGACGGCCCGTTCTTCGTATGGAACAGGCAAAGCGGCGCGGCAGAGCGGCAGGCGGCTGATAGCCTTGCCGTCTGCTCAGGGAATGACGTCGTCCCCCAACGGGGACCGGCCGGAGGAGGTGGGGCTGCGGTGGATCCGAGTCGACCGTGCAGTACCGATAGTTCTCCCGTCATCCCGCTCGCGCAGCGAATCTCCTGATCCGAGAGCTTCCGTACCCCGCCGTCCAGCGGCGAAACCAGGGAAGCATCTTTGCGCCGGAAGTAGATGACGGAAGAGCGCCTTCGACTCTTTGTTCCGTGTTTTCTGCGAACTGCCGTCAGTACCCCCGCACGGAGCGCCGCCCGCTTTGCGGACGTACGGCCGATGACGCCCCGTACGTCCACGTTCCGGGCAGCGCTGCGCCCCGCGCCCGCAGCTGACGGCCGGCCCGTGAAGGAGCCTGCCATGTCGATGATCCGTGACCTGCGTGCCGCCGTCCGCCCTGCCCGGCGCCGCGGCGACACCCCGTACCCCTACGACGCGTCCCCGAAGAGCTGCGCCAACAGCGCCATCGTGGACTGCGGCGTGTACCGCGAGGGCCGCCGGGTGAGTGAGCACGTCTCCCCTGCCGAGGCGATGGCGTCGGTGCGGTCCGAAGGCGGCTTCGCCTGGATCGGGCTGCACGAGCCGACCGAGGCCGAATTCGCCGGTATCGCCCAGGAGTTCGGGCTGCACCCGCTCGCCGTGGAGGACGCCGTGCATGCGCACCAGCGGCCCAAGCTGGAGCGCTACGACGAGACCCTGTTCACGGTCTTCAAGACGGTCCACTACGTCGAGCACGCCGAGCTGACCGCGACCAGCGAGGTCGTGGAGACCGGCGAGGTGATGTGCTTCACCGGGCGGGACTTCATCGTGACCGTGCGGCACGGCGGCCAGGGCTCGCTGCGTGCGCTGCGGCACCGGCTGCAGGACGACCCGGAGCTGCTGGCCAAGGGCCCGTCCGCGGTGCTGCACGCCATCGCCGACCAGGTCGTCGACGGCTACATGGCGGTGGCCGGCGCGGTCCAGGACGACATCGACGAGGTGGAGATCGACGTCTTCAGCTCGGGCACCAACGGCAAGGGCCCCGGCGCCAAGGGCTCCCCCAAGGGCGGGGACGCCGGGCGGATCTACCAACTCAAGCGTGAGGTACTGGAGTTCAAGCGCGCGGTGTCGCCACTGCTGCGGCCGATGCAGCTGCTGAGCGAGCGTCCGATGCGGCTGGTCGACTCCGACATCCAGAAGTACTTCCGGGACGTCGCCGACCACCTGGCGCGGGTCAACGAGCAGGTGCTGTCCTTCGACGACCTGCTCAACTCCATCCTGCAGGCCAACCTCGCGCAGGCGGCCGTCGCGCAGAACGAGGACATGCGCAAGATCACGGCGTGGGCGGCGATCTTCGCCGTCCCGACGATGATCGCCGGGATCTACGGCATGAACTTCGACTACATGCCGGAGCTGCACTGGAAGTTCGGCTATCCGGCCGTGCTGCTGGCGACGGTCGCCATCTGTTTCGGCATCCGCCGCGGGTTCAAGCGCAACGGGTGGCTGTGACCCGGTCCGCTGCCGGTCCGCGTGTCCGGTCCGGGTATCTCGGTGTCCGGGCTGCTCCGGGCCGCCCCGGGCGGGGCCATTAGGCTGGCTCGTATGACGGAGACCGTGTCGCAGGCCCTGCAGGATCGGGCGCTCATCGAAGAGGCCACGAAGAAGTCCGGCCTCATCTGGGTGCGGGGGAGCGAAGGCCCGGCCCGGGCGCTGTGGCATCTGTGGCACGACGGCGCCGCCTGCCTCGTCGGGGACGGGCCCGGCGAACAGCCGCTGGCCGGCCTCGGGCTCACCGACGGCGGTACGGCGACGGTGACCGTCCGCAGCAAGGACAAGGGCGGCCGGCTGATCGCCTGGCAGGCCCGGGTCGTCGAGCCGGCGCCGGAGAGCGAGGCCTGGCGGGCCGCGGTCGACGAGCTCAAGGGCAAGCGCCTCAACGCTCCGGACGCGGACACCCTCACCGAGCGCTGGGCCCGGGAGTGCCGGGTGCTGCGCCTGGAGCCGACCGGCGAGGCCGGGCAGCGCCCCGGCCTGATGCCCGACGAGTCGCACGCCGTGCCGCCGCGGGCCACGCCCGCGATCACCCGGCGGCCCGTCCCGGCCGCGCTGCCGAAGCTGCTGCGGCGGGGACGCAAGGGCTGACGCCCGGCGCCCGCCCCCTCAGCCCTTGCCGGAGATCTTGCTGCCGTAGTCCACGACCTGGCCACTGTCCGGGGCCCGCAGGTCCACGCGCTTGCCCCAGTCGTCGAGCCGGAGCACGCCCGCTCCACCGGCGCGCTGCAGCCGCAGCGGGTAGGGCGTGCCGTCCAGCGAGACGTCCAGGGTGCCGCCCGCGCCGGCCGCGGCGGCCAGTCGGATGGTGCGGACCCCGCCGACGTCGCCGCGGTCACCGGCCGTCAGTTTGCCGTGCAGCCCGAGCAGACCGGCGAGCAGCGTGTCCTTGTCGGTGAAGCCGCTGAAGCGCTTGTAGACCGGGTCCGCCGCGGGCACCTTGACGTATTTGCCGTCGAGCTTGCTCGCCGCCCCGCCGGAGGCGCCGCCCTTCTCCCCTGCCCAGAAAGCCGCGTCGGCCTTCAGGTAGAGCGCGTCGCCGACCCGCAGCAACTGGAAGGCCGCCGCCTTCGTGGTCAGCTCCCCCTTGGCACCGTCCTTCGCCAGGCTCATGTCGAGCTTGTAGGTGCGGCCCTGGCTGACGACGTTGCCGGACAGGTGCACCGTCCCGGCGCGCTGGGCCGCGGCCCGCGCCTTGGATTCGATCTTCGTGGGGGGCAGCTTTCCCAGGCCGTTGGTGCCCGCGTCCGGGTCCTGGCCGCCGCAGCCCGTCAGCGCCGCGGCCAGTGCCGCGCAGGCCGCCCCCACCAGCGCCGCCCGTCCCGTACGACGGGTGACGGAGGGGGATCGGGGGCCGGCGCCCGGGGGGATTGCGCTCACGTCGGCTCTGCCTCCTGATGCGGGTGATCTCGACAGCAGTACGGCAGCGTACCTGGGACACGCACGGTCGTCGGCGGGGTGCGCGGCGGTCACCCTACGGCGCTTCCACCGGGACGGCGCCGACCCGGGCGCGTTAGCCTGAACCCGGATTGATGCCGTATTCCGGACCTCATGGGAGAAAGGGCGGCGCTCGGCATGGCAGTCGTGACTCCCCGGGTCTTCGTCTCCCATCTGGCCGGCAGCGCCGTCTTCGACCCCAACGGCGACCCGGTCGGCCGGCTGCGGGACCTCGTCGCGCTGCTCCGGGTCGGCGACCGTCCGCCGCGGCTCCTCGGGGTGGTCGTCGAGGTGATCAGCCGACGCCGGATCTTCGTCCCCATGACCCGGGTGACCGGTGTGGACTCCGGCCAGATCGTCATCACCGGTGTGGTCAACATGCGGCGCTTCGAGCAGCGGGCGTCCGAGACGCTGGTGCTCGGCGAACTGCTCGACCGGCGGGTGCGGCTGGTGGAGACCGGCGAGGAGGTCACCGTCCTGGACATCGGCATCACCCAGCTGCCCGCACGGCGCGACTGGGAGATCGAGAAGGTCTTCGTCCGCAAGGGCAAGGGCCGGGGGCTGCGCCGCAAGGGCGAGGCGCTGACCGTGGAGTGGTCGGCGGTGACCGGCTTCTCGCTGGAGGAGCACGGCCAGGGCGCGGCGAGCCTGCTGGCCACCTTCGAACAGCTGCACCCTGCCGACCTCGCGGGCGTCCTGCACCACCTCTCCCCCAAGCGGCGGGCCGAGGTCGCCGCCGCGCTCGACGACGACCGGCTCGCCGACGTCCTGGAGGAGCTGCCCGAGGACGACCAGGTCGAGATCCTCGGCAAGCTGAAGGACGAGCGGGCCGCCGACGTCCTGGAGGCGATGGACCCCGACGACGCCGCCGATCTGCTCTCGGAACTGCCGGAGGAGGAGAAGGAACGGCTGCTGGCGCTGATGCGGCCGGAGGAGGCCGCGGACGTGCGGCGGCTGATGGCGTACGAGGAGCGGACCGCGGGCGGGCTGATGACCACCGACCCGATCGTGCTGCGCCCGGACGCGACCGTCGCGGACGCGCTGGCCCGGGTGCGGGATCCGGACCTGTCCCCCGCGCTGGCCGCCCAGGTCTACGTCTGCCGGCCGCCCGACGAGACCCCCACCGGCAAGTACCTGGGTCTGGTGCACTTCCAACGGCTGCTGCGCGACCCGCCGTTCACCCTCGTCAGCTCGATCGCCGACACCGATCTGCCGGCCCTGCCGCCGGACACCCCGCTGCCGGAGGTGACCAGCTATCTGGCCGCGTACAACATGGTCGCGGCACCGGTCGTGGACGAGAGCGGGGCCCTGCTGGGCGCGGTCACGGTGGACGACGTGCTGGACCATCTGCTGCCGGACGACTGGCGCGAGGACGGACTGCACGGCTCCGCGGCGCCGGGTATGACCGGCGGCGGGAGCCCGGGGAAGGCCGCGGATGGGCGCTGAGGAGCGGGACGGCGGCAGGGAACGGACACGCGCGAACGGCGCCTCGGCGCTGCGCCGGGGCGCCACCGACCGCCCCCGGGCGCGTATCGACCAGCCGCGCGCCCCGCGCCGTACCTTTCTGCCGGAGTACGACCCGGAGGCGTTCGGGCGGCTCTCGGAGAAGATCGCCCGCTTCCTGGGGACCGGCCGCTTCCTCGCCTGGATGACCGCCACCGTCATCGTGTGGATCACCTGGAACGTCGCCGCGCCGGGCGCCTGGCGGTTCGACCAGTACCCGTTCATCTTCCTGACCCTGGCACTGTCGCTGCAGGCCTCGTACGCGGCGCCGCTGATCCTGCTGGCGCAGAACCGCCAGGCCGACCGGGACCGGATCACCCAGGAGCAGGACCGCAAGCAGAACGAGCGCTCCATCGCCGACACCGAGTACCTGACGCGGGAGATCGCGGCGCTGCGGCTCGGCCTGGGCGAGGTCGCCACCCGCGACTGGCTCCGCTCCGAGCTCCAGGACCTGCAACGGGATCTGGAACAGCGGCAGCCGGCCGGCGCACAGAGTGATGAACGCGACCGCTGACGGCCTTACCGGAGGCCCCCTCACGAGCCGTACCGCCCTCCCGTCGCCCGACCACCGCCCCTTTGGGACGCGCCTTCGCGCGGCCGTACTATCTCTTCATGGCTACCGACACGCCCCATGGCGCCACCCCGAGCGAGGACGCGGTCCGCGCAGCGCTCGCGACGGTGAACGACCCCGAGATCCACCGCCCCATCACCGAGCTGGGGATGGTCAAATCGGTGGACATCGCGGCCGACGGCGCGGTGGCGGTGGTGGTCTACCTCACCGTCTCCGGCTGCCCGATGCGCGAGACGATCACCCGCACGGTGCGGGAGGCCGTCGAGCGGGTCGAGGGCGTCACCTCCGTCGCCGTCGAGCTGGACGTGATGAGCGACGAGCAGCGCAAGGAGCTGGCGTCGTCGCTGCGCGGCGGCACCGCCGAGCGCGAGGTGCCGTTCGCCCAGCCCGGTTCGCTGACCCGGGTGTACGCCGTCGCCTCCGGCAAGGGCGGCGTCGGCAAGTCGTCGGTGACGGTCAACCTCGCCGCGGCGATGGCGGCCGACGGGCTGAAGGTCGGTGTCGTGGACGCCGACATCTACGGCCACTCCGTGCCCCGGATGCTGGGCGCCGACGGCAAGCCCACCCAGGTCGAGAACATGATCATGCCGCCGTCGGCGAACGGCGTGAAGGTCATCTCGATCGGCATGTTCACCCCGGGCAACGCCCCGGTCGTCTGGCGCGGCCCGATGCTGCACCGCGCCCTCCAGCAGTTCCTCGCCGACGTCTACTGGGGCGACCTCGACGTCCTCCTCCTGGACCTGCCCCCGGGCACCGGCGACATCGCCATCTCGGTGGCGCAGCTGGTGCCGAACGCCGAGATCCTGGTGGTCACCACCCCGCAGCAGGCCGCCGCCGAGGTCGCCGAGCGGGCCGGTTCGATCGCCGTGCAGACCCACCAGAAGATCGTCGGCGTGGTGGAGAACATGTCCGGGCTGCCCTGCCCGCACTGCGACGAGATGGTCGACGTCTTCGGTACCGGCGGCGGCGAGCGGGTCGCCGAGGGCCTGACGAGGACGACCGGCGCGCAGGTGCCGGTGCTCGGCGCCATCCCGATCGATGTCCGGCTGCGCGAGGGCGGCGACGAGGGCAAGCCGGTCGTGCTGACCGACCCCGACTCCCCCGCCGGCGCGGCGATCCGGTCGATCGCCGGCAAGCTGGGCGGCCGGCAGCGGGGCCTGTCCGGCATGTCGCTGGGGATCACCCCGCGCAACAAGTTCTGACGGCCGCGGGCCGCCGCGGGACGGGAAACCGCCCGCGCCGGCTCCCGCGCACGACGAAGGGGCGGGCCCGTACGGGTCCGCCCCCTTCGTGTCGTGCCGTTCAGCCCGCGTACGCGGTGAGGTCCTTGATCACCGAGAAACCCAGCCCGTAGGCGCTCATCCCGCGCCCGTAGGCGCCGATGTGCACCCCCTCGGGGCCCTCGTTCGCGGAACCGGCCAGCACCCAGCCGTACTCGGACTCGCGATAGGCGAACGACGTGGGCACGCCGTCCACCGGCAGCATCAGCTCGCTCCAGCCCCCGCCGCCGAGGTCGTCGGCGAGCTCCCAGGCGAGCATCGTCTGCTGGTCCAGCCAGTCCTGGCGCAGCGTCCGGTCCATCTGGGTCGGCCAGGTCTGCGCGAGCAGCCCGGATCCGGCGAGCCAGGCGGCCGTCGAGACCGAGGTCGCCTCCAGTACGCCGGTGCCGTCGCCGCTGCGCCGTACGGGGCGGCTGGCGACCGTCACCACCACCGCGAACCGCTCGTCCTGCGGCGGCTCCACCTTGATGGTCGGCTCCTCGCCGTGCCCCGTGGCGCCGTGCTCGACGGTGCCGTCGGCGGCCGCCCCGACCCGCATCAGCCAGCGCGGACCGGTGAACGCCTCGTCGAGGCCGTACCACGGGAATGCGGCCAGCAGATAGCCGTCGACCTTCCGGCCGGCTTCGGCGGCCGCCTCGTGTGTCGCTGACGGACTCGTCGTCTCCATCTGCGCGAAGCCTCCTAGTTGCCCTGCGTCGTGGGCGGCCCGCCCCCCTCAGGCGACCGAACCCCGGACAACCGGAGCATAGCCATAGGCGTCAACACAGCCGGTCATATCATGTGGTCAGGTGGCGTCCGCGTCGAACGGCGGACGCTCGCCCGACTCCGACCCCTGAGGCTTCTTTCGCAGGTCAGGGGCGCCGGCGGAGGCGGCCGGGGACCCCTTGGACAGGCTGGGACCTGAGCCGTTCGAGGGCGTGGCGGACGACGCGCCGTCGTGGCCGTTGACGGCGTCGGTGACCTCTGCCATCTCCTTCTTCAGGTCGAAGCCGTTACGGATCTCCTGGAGGTCCTTGAGGCCGTACTCGTCCTTCTCCAGGACGTGCTTGCGCACGAAATTCTTGGGCTTGAGGTCCTCGAACTCGAAGTCCTTGAACTCCGGCCCCAGCTCGCTGCGGATGTCCTCCTTGGCGCTGTCGGAGAACGCCCGCACCTTGCGGATGAAGGCCATGACGTCCTGGATGACCTTGGGGAGCTTGTCCGGACCGAAGATGAGCACGGCAAGGATCACGAGCGCGACCAGCTCGAGGGGTCCTATGTCGAAGAACACCGTGCAGCTCCCTTGGGTATCCGCGGCCTTCGTATGCCTTTGGGGCCGGGCCGCCTCTCACCGTACCTGGCCCCGTACGTCAGACGGGAGTCGCCCGTACCAACACCATGCAAACGATCACCCGGTGCTGGAAGAACCCAGACTGAGCCGAACGGACCGCTCCTTGCCGCCCCTTTGGAGGGTCAGCACCAGGGTGTCGCCCGGCCGGTGGCTGCGGATCTTGACGATCAGCTCCTGGCCGCTGTGCACCGGAGTGCCGTCCACCTCGGTGATCACATCGCCGGCCTTGATCCCGGCCTTGGCGGCGGGGCCGCCCGGGGCGACCGGCTGCTTGCCGTCCTTGCTGTGCTCGCCGACCCGCGCCCCGTCACCGGCGTACTCCATCTCCAGCGTCACGCCGATCACCGGGTGGGTCGCCTTGCCGGTGTTGATCAGCTCCTCGGCCACCCGCCTGGCCTGGTTGATCGGTATGGCGAAGCCCAGCCCTATGCTGCCGCCCTGGCCGCCGCCTTCCAGGCCGCCGCCGCTGTCGGCCGCGCGGATGGCGCTGTTGATGCCGATCACCCGCGCCCTGGTGTCGACCAGCGGGCCGCCGGAGTTGCCGGGGTTGATGGGGGCGTCGGTCTGCAGCGCGTCCACGTAGGACACATCGCTGCCGTCGCCCTTCTGGCCGCCCGCGGTGATCGGGCGCTGCTTGGCGCTGATGATCCCGGAGGTGACGGTGTTGGCGAGGTCGAACGGTGCGCCGATCGCCACCACCGGGTCGCCGACCCGCACCGCGTCGGAGTTGCCGAGGGGCAGCGGCCGCAGCCCCGTGACGCCCTCCACCTGGACGACGGCGAGGTCGTAACCGCCGTCCTGGCCGACGACCCTGGCCTTGGCCGTCTGGCCGCCGCTGAAGGTCACCGAGATCTCACCGCCGGTGGCCGCCGGTTCGACGACGTGGTTGTTGGTGAGGATGTGCCCCTGGTGGTCGAGGACGAAGCCGGTGCCGGTGCCCTGTTCGGCGCTGCCCCGGACATGGATCGTGACCACGCCGGGCAGCGCGGCCTGCGCGATCCCGGCGACGCTGTCGGGCTTGCGGCCGCCCTCGTCCCCGCCGGCCTGCGGCAGTTGGATGTCGTTGAACCCGCCGTAGCGCTCGACGTAGGCGCCGACGCCGCCACCGACGCCGCCCGCCAGCAGCGCGAGCGCCACCGCGGCGGCGATCACCGGCCCCCGGCGGCGGGCGCGCGGCGGGGCGACGGGTGCGCCCTGCAGCGGCGCGCTCCAGGGGTCGTACTGCTGCCAGGCGCCGTGCGGCGCGGCGGCGTGGCCCGCGGCCGGGGCCGCTCCGGGGTCGCCGGGCGGTGCGGCGGCGAGCGGCGGCGGGCCCGCGGGGTCCAGGGGCGCCGGGTGCGGGGTGGCCGGCTGCGGTGCCGTGTCGTACGGCCCGGCGGCGCCGCCGGGGGCGGGCTGGGGGGCCGCGGGTGACGGTCCCGGCTGCGGGGAGGCGGCAGGCTCGGTGGCCGACGGCAGCACGGTGCCGTGGGCGGGCGTCGCCACCGGCCGCTGTACGGGCGGCGCCGGCGCCCACGGTCCTGGGTCGCCGTAGGGAGGCGTGCCGTACGGGTCCTCGTCGTGCAGCGGCCGCTGCCGCCGTGGCGCCGCGGCCGGGCCGCCGGCCGTCACCGACGCGAGGGGCGAGGCCTCGGCGGATGGCGGAGCCGGCGCGGCGCCCGTCGTCGTGCGATCCGGGTCCGTCGTCCGCGGACCGGCCGCCGCCCCGTCCCGCGCGCCCTCGGCCACCTTGCCGAGCGTCACGGTCGACGGCTCCGGGCCCGCACCGGCCGTCCCGTCTCCGCGGTCCCCGGCGGCTTCCCGGGCCGCGGCGTCCGCGCCCGTCCCGCCCGGAACGGGCGTCAACTCGGCGCTTTCCGCAGCGCTTTCGGCTGAAACCTCACCCTCGGACGGCTGCGGAACCTCGCGCTCCGCCGCGCCGTTGCGCGGCTCCGGCGGACGCATGAGCCAGTCCTCCGAACCCTGTACCTCGGACGTGCCGGACGTCTCGGACGTGCCGGACGTGCCGGACGTGCCGGACACTGCGGCCGGGGCCCCCTCCACCGGGCCGGGCTCGGCGGAGGGTTCCGTGCGCGCGGTGCCTCCCGGGCGGCTCCACCACTTCAGCTTCGGCCCGGCGGCCTTACCGTCGTCCATGCTCTCCCCAGAATTCGCCCGCGGTCCTGCGCGGGCACCACCACCTCGCGGCATACGCCCGCTCAGGGGTGCGCCGCCCAGGGGGATTCAACCAGTTCCGCGCGGGGCCGCGCAGGGGACGGTCAGTGCTGGGCGGGGGTTGAGCCATGGACGGAGGGGCCGGCCGTGGCGGCGGGGCCGCTCAGCGGGCGCCTGGGCTCCGGTGGGGAGAGCGGGGGCGGGTTCTTCCGCACGGGAGGTCCGCCGGTGGCCGACGTCAGGGGCGGGAAGTCGTACGCCGTGACCGGACCGGTGGCTGCTATCAGCGGCGACAGCCCGAATCCGCCGGCCGGCGCGGAGTACGCCGGGGCGGGGGGCGCCGCACCGGGGCCGTAGAGGGTCATGGCGCTGGGGGCCGGGGCGAGGGTCGGACCGCCGGACGGCTGCCGGCCGTCCACTTGGGACGAGCCGGCGGGGAAGGCGTCACCGCGGAAGCGCACCTCGCTGTCGGCCGCGGGGCTGACGCTGAGCGGGGTGACGGTGCTGCCGCTGCCGTCGGCGCGTCCGCCGGGCAGATCGGTGGCCGCCTCCAGCGGAAGGGCGCCGCCCAAAGCGATGGCCGCGAGGGAGACCGCACCGGCCGCCGCGAAGGCGAACCGGCGCCGCTGGCCGGCCCGCTCGGCCTCGTGGACGCGGATGCCGCGGGCGCCGGGCTGGGGGGCGATGCCGGCCAGGGCACGGCCGGGGTGGCCCGGAGCGGGCGCATAGGAGAACGCGCCGCCGTCCCGGGCGAAGTCGCCCCGTCCGAAGCTGCCGTTGCCGAGCCGGCTGCCGGGACCGCCCACGTCACCGCCGGGCAGCTGCTGCAGACGCGCCAGCAGGCCCTCGGACGGGCCGGGGGGCGCGGTCTGGGCGAAGACGTTCTTCAGCCGACGCTGGGCGTCGGCCTCCGCCTTGCACTTGCCGCAGGTCGCAAGATGCGCGAGCACCCGCTCGCGCGCGTCATGCCCCAACTCGCCGTCGACCAGGGCCGCGAGGCGGTCGCCGAGATGCTGCTCGGCAGGGGACGGACCGCCGCTGCCGCTCACGCGATTCCGACCTCCCCCGTGGGCACCACGGCCAGCGAGCGCCGCTGCTCGCGCTCTTCGGCACGGGTGGCCGGGGCGCGGTGCTTGAGGGACTTGCGCAGATGCGAACGGCCACGGTGGATCCGGCTGCGGACCGTGCCGAGCTTGACGTTGAGCGTCGCGGCGATCTCCTCGTACGACAGGCCCTCGATGTCGCACAGCACCACGGCGGCCCGGAACTCCGGCGCGAGGGTGTCCAGCGCGTGCTGCACATCGGCGTCGAAGTGGGTGTCGTTGAAGTGCTGCTGCGGGGAGGGCTCCCGGCTGGGGAGGCGCTCCGCGGCATCGTCACCGAGCGCATCGAAACGGATACGTTGACGGCGCCGGACCATGTCCAGGAAGAGGTTGGTCGTGATGCGGTGCAGCCAGCCCTCGAAGGTGCCGGGGGTGTACGTCGACAGCGAGCGGAAGACGCGGACGAACACCTCCTGGGTGAGGTCCTCGGCGTCGTGCTGATTGCCGGTGAGGCGGTAGGCGAGGCGGTAGACCCGTGCGCTGTGGGTGCTGACGATCTCCTCCCAGCTGGGCGGAGTCCACGCCTGCGCGTCCGCGTCTGCGGCGAAGGTCGCGGTCGTTGCGGAATCGGCGGCGGTCCCCCCACTCGAGCGGAGTCGAGAGTGGGGGAGGAAACGGTCAGCGGTGTTGGTCACGGATTTCGGCTCGGCGAACGACCTCTTCAAGCGCCTCAGCACTCGACGGTCACCCGTCGCAGCCGCACCTCCCCTGGTGGCTCTGGTGGTGTCCAGTAGAGCCCCTACCATATCCACCTCGCCCGTTAGCTCCGGATAAGCAGTTTTGACCTGCATTTGGTCCTGCTTCTGGTCTTGCTGCATGTCTCGCGCGGTCTTCACCGGTGCGTCCCCCCGTCATCCCTCCACCCCTCCTCAACGCCCGGTCCCATCTGCGAGTTCCCGCGTCCAGCGGATACAGTCACGGTTGCGTCAACTACGGGGACAGGAGAGGGCCATTACCGGCAACCGGCAGACGATCTTGGCATTCGCCGAGGCGTACGGCGCCGGGACCATCGACGACAGCGCCGAGGCCGCCCTGAGCTGGTCACGTGACCGTGCGCAGGAGGCCGGCATCCGTACGGTGACCAACGGCACCGGCGCGGCCCTGCGCCTGCTCGCCGCCGCCGCGGACGCCAAGGCCGTCGCCGAGATCGGCACCGGCACGGGCGTGTCGGGCATCCACCTCCTGCACGGCATGCGCCCCGACGGGGTACTGACCACCGTGGACCTCGAACCCGAGCGGCAGGCCTTCGCCAAGCAGGCGTTCCGCGCCGCGGGCTTCGCCGGCAACCGCGCCCGCTTCATCCCCGGCCGCGCCCTGGATGTCCTGCCCCGCCTCGCGGACGGCGGCTACGACCTCGTCTTCTGCGACGGCGACCTGATGGAGTGCTTGGAGTACCTCGCTGAATCGTTGCGTCTGCTGCGCCCCGGCGGCCTGGTCTGCTTCGAGGGCGTCTTCGCGGACGGCCGTACGGTCGACTCGGCGGTGCAGCCCGCGGAGGTGCTGCGGCTGCGGGAGCTGCTGCGGGCCGTACGGGAGAGCACGGCACTGGTACCGGCCCTGCTGCCGGTCGGCGACGGACTGCTCTGCGCGGTCAAACGCAGCTGACCCGTCCGGCGCCCGGATGCGAAACGGCCCCGGCATGCGGCGCGCACGTCCTGCGCGCGCCGCATGCCGGGGCCGGGGTAATTCGGCTGGGGATACCGGGGTCAGCCCCGGGAAACCGCCGGTTGCGCCGCCCTTGTCAGACGGTGACCTTGTCCAGGGCCTCACCCAGGGCCTTGGCTTCGTCGGGGGTCAGCTCGACGACGAGCCGCCCGCCGCCTTCGAGCGGAACGCGCATGACGATGCCCCGCCCCTCCTTGGTCACCTCGAGCGGGCCGTCGCCCGTCCGCGGCTTCATGGCCGCCATGCTCGTTCCCCTTCCTGAAACCAGCTCATCTCAGCCGACGGCCCGGATAGGCACGTGTCACCGGCATCGAACACATTGCTTCCAGGCCATTATCCCGCATCGAACGACCCGATGACCAACATCGGGCAGCATCCCTTCGGCAAGGTGCTCCCGCAAACCCCCTCAATTCGGGGAGAGGGCCTGCCGTACTCCGCCCACCGCCGCCCTCCGACGCGCCCGCAATCTTTGACGTACGTCACATGCCGGGGCCCGATGATCTCCGGCATCCTGAGCGCGGACTGCCGCTGCCGAGCAGTCCGAGCCGCGACGGAGGGGACTCCCACTATGGCCGACACCGTGCTCTACGACGTGACCGACGGGCTGGCGACGATCACGCTCAACCGCCCCGACGCGATGAACGCGCTGAACATCGAGGCGAAGGTCCTGCTGCGGGACACCCTGAAGGAGGCCGCGGCCGACCCCGCCGTACGGGCCGTTCTGCTGACCGCCACCGGGCGCGCCTTCTGCGTCGGGCAGGACCTCAAGGAGCACATCGGCCTGCTGGCCGAGGACCGGGCGACCGGTTCCGGCGCCACCATGAACACCGTGCGTGAGCACTACAACCCGATCGTGACGGCGCTGGCCGGGATGCCCAAGCCCGTGGTCGCCGGCGTGAACGGGGTCGCCGCGGGCGCCGGCGCGGGCTTTGCGATGGCCGCCGACTACCGCGTCGTCGCGGACTCGGCGTCCTTCAACACCTCCTTCGCGGGCGTCGCGCTGACCGCCGACTCCGGGATGTCCTGGACGCTGCCCCGGCTGATCGGCCATGGCCGGGCCGCCGATCTGCTGCTCTTCCCCCGCAACGTCAGCGCCCAGGAGGCGTACGACCTGGGCATCGCCAACAAGGTGGTCCCGGCCGCGGAGCTGGCCGACCAGGCCGCGGCGATCGCCCGCCGGCTGGCCCAGGGCCCGACCGCCGCCTACGCGGCGATCAAGGAATCGCTGGCCTACGGGGCGGGGCACTCGCTCACCGAGACGCTCGGCAAGGAGGACGAGTTGCAGGGCCGCGCCGGGGCGTCGGAGGACCACCGGATCGCGGTCGAGGCCTTCGTGAAGAAGGAGAAGCCGGTCTTCCTGGGGCGCTGACCCCGGCCCCGCCGGCCGGCCCCGGGCAGCCGGGTGACCGGCCACCGCCGGCGGGGGCCGCCGGCTCCCGCTGCCCGGCCGCTGCCGCCCGCCCGGCCCGGGTCAGCGGGCCGCCGCGTCCACGGCCCGGCGGACATGGCAGTCCGCCAGATGGTCGTTGACCAGGCCGCACGCCTGCATCATCGCGTACGCGGTGGTCGGGCCGACGAAGCGGAAGCCGCGCTTCTTGAGGTCCTTGGCGAGCGCCGTCGACTCCGGGGTCACCGGCAGCACCTCGTCGACGGTGCGCGGCACCGGCCGCCCGGTCCGGTCGGGGGCGTAGGACCAGATCAGGTCGTCGAGTTCACCGGGGGCCAGCCCGGCGGCGACCTTGGCGTTGCCGATCGTCGCGGCGATCTTGGCGCGATTGCGGATGATGCCGGGGTCGGCGAGCAGCCGCTCGGCGTCCGTGTCCGTGAACCGCGCGACCTTCGCGATGCGGAATCCGGCGAACGCGGCGCGGAAGCCGGGGCGGCGCCGCAGGATCGTGATCCACGAGAGCCCGGACTGGAACGCCTCCAGGCTCATCCGCTCGAAGAGGGCGTCGTCACCGTGGACCGGCAGGCCCCATTCGGTGTCGTGATAGGCGCGGTAATCGGCCATCTGCGGCGACTCCATGCCCCACGGGCAGCGCGGGATGCCGTCCGGTTCGCGCACCACCCCGCTCATGCCCGGTCCTCGCCTTCCGGGGGCGCGGGGGCCTCGGGCCCGTCCGCGGACGTCCGGTCGCCGGAGCTCTCCCCCGGCTCCGGCACCGGCCCCAGCACCGGCGGGCCGTCCTGTATCAGCCCCGGGCCGCCCATCGCGGAGGCGTGCGCCCCGGCGAGCGCCGCCTCCAGCTCGGCGATCCGGGCGTCGCGCGCGGCCAGCTCGGCGCCCAGGCGGTCCAGGACGTCGTCGACGTCGTTCATGCGGTAACCACGGACGGTCACCGGAAGCCGGACGGCCTCCACGTCGGCGCGGCCCAGCGGACGCTCGTCCGGCAGCGGATCGTGCAGCCGGTCCGGCTCGGAATCCCGCAGCCCGCCGCCGTCACCACCGCCGACGACCACGAGCGTGACCGCGGCCACCACCACGACCATCGCGATCAGCAAGAACCAGAACACGACCAACTCCCCGGACTATGTGCCTGCACTGATCGTGCCATGCGGGTGTGACAGTTAGGGTCGCTCCCGGACCACGGAGAGGGAGTCAGGGAATGCTGCGGCTGGGGAATCGCGAGTTCGGGGCGCACGAGCCGGTGATCATGGCCATCGTCAACAGGACGCCGGACTCCTTCTACGACCAGGGCGCCACGTTCCGTGACGAGCCCGCGCTGGCCCGCGTGGAGCGCGCGGTGGCCGACGGCGCCGCGATCATCGACATCGGCGGCGTCAAGGCCGGTCCCGGCGAGGAGGTCACCGCCGAGGAGGAGGCCCGCCGCACGGTCGGGTTCGTCGCCGAGGTCCGCAAGCGCTTCCCCGATGTGGTGATCAGCGTCGACACCTGGCGGCACGAGGTCGGCGAGGCGGTCTGCGAGGCCGGCGCGGATCTGCTCAACGATGCCTGGGGCGGTGTCGATCCGCGACTCGCCGAGGTCGCGGCCCGCTATGACGTCGGTCTGGTGTGCACCCACGCGGGCGGCGCCGAGCCGCGTACCCGCCCGCACCGGGTGACGTACGACGACGTGATGGCCGACATCCTGCGGGTGACACTCGGACTGGCCGAGCGGGCCGTGGAGTTGGGGGTCCGGCGCGACGCGATCCTGATCGATCCCGGGCACGACTTCGGCAAGAACACCCGGCACAGCCTGGAGGCGACCCGGCGACTGGGCGAGATGACCGCGACCTGCTGGCCGGTGCTGGTGTCGCTGTCCAACAAGGACTTCGTCGGCGAGACGCTCGACCGGCCGGTCAAGGAGCGGGTGCTCGGCACCCTGGCGACCACTGCCGTCTCCGCCTGGCTGGGCGCTCAGGTCTACCGCGTCCACGAGGTCGCCGAGACCCGCCAGGTGCTGGACATGGTGGCCTCGATCGCCGGCCACCGGCCCCCGGCGGTCGCCCGCCGGGGCCTGGCCTGAGGAAGACGCCCCTCAGGGTCTGTCAGAGGGGTCAGGGTGGACAGAACCCTAGGGCTCGTGCGAACAGATGCCGTAGGGGATGCCTGGGCCCCCTGCGGGGCCACAACGGGGTGGGGAGCGGCGGCATTCCCGGGCGTCGCCAGTGGGCGGCGGCAAAGGCGACATTCCCAGGCGTCGCCAGGAGGCGGCGGTATTCCAGGCACCGTCAGTGGGCGGCGGCATTCCCCTGCGGCCCTGCGGCCCCGGTTCCTAGGGCCTCTCCGACCCCGCCCCCTCGGACAGGCCCTGGATGCCGACCTCCTTGGTCACCAGCGCGACCGCCTCGTCCACGTCGTCGCTGAGGTGGAAGAGCTCCAGATCGTGCATCGACGCCTTGCCCTCGGCGATGAGGGTGTCGCGCAGCCAGTCGACCAGTCCGCTCCAGTAGGCCGTGCCGAACAGCACGATCGGGAAGCGGGTGACCTTACGGGTCTGGACGAGGGTGAGCGCCTCGAAGAGCTCGTCGAGGGTGCCGAGCCCTCCGGGGAGCACCACGAACCCGCGGGCGTACTTCACAAAACACGTTTTGCGCACGAAGAAGTACCGGAAGTCGACGCCGAGGTTCACGTACTCGTTCATGCCCTGCTCGAAGGGCAGCTCGATGCCCAGCCCGACGGAGGTGCCGCCGGCCTCGTTGGCGCCCTTGTTGGCGGCCTCCATGGCGCCGGGGCCGCCCCCGGTGATCACCGCGAACCCGGCCTCCACCAGGGCGCGCCCCAGCCGTACCCCGGCGTCGTACTCCTTGGCGTCCCGTGGGGTGCGGGCGGAGCCGAAGACGCTGACGGCCGGGCCCAGCTCGGCCAGCGCGCCGAAGCCCTCGACGAACTCCGACTGGATGCGCATCACGCGCCAGGGGTCGGTGTGCACCCATTCGGAAGGTCCTTCGGAGTCCAGCAGCCGCTGGTCGGTGGTACCGGCCTGCACCTGCTCCTGGCGGCGCAGTACGGGGCCCAGCCGCTGCTCCTCGGGGACCGGTGCTCCCTCGGGACTGGCCATGTCGTGCTCCCTCCGCTGGCAGTACGTGTGCCGTTTCAGCCTAGATCCGCCGACGTGAAGGGCAGGGGAATTCGGTGCGGAGGGCAGCGGTCGGCCGCCGGACCGGCGAGGTCAGGCGGTCAGCCAGGCGCGCAGCCGCTCCTCGCAGTGCAGGATGCGCTCGACGGCGACCCGCTCGTCCCTCTTGTGCGCGAGCAGCGGATTGCCGGGGCCGTAGTTCACGGCGGGCACGCCCAGCGCGCTGAAACGGGAGACGTCGGTCCAGCCGAACTTGGGCCGCGCACTGCCGCCCACGGCCTCCATGAACGCCTTGGCCGCCGGGTGGGACAGCCCGGGCAGCGCGCCCGGGGAGTGGTCGTCGATGACGAACTCGTCCACCGGGCAGTCCGCGAAGACCTCCCGCACATGGGCCACCGCCTCGTCGGGGGTGCGGTCCGGGGCGTAGCGGAAGTTGACGGTGACCGTGCAGGCGTCCGGGATGACGTTGTTGGCGACCCCGCCCTCGACGCGGACGGCGTTGAGGCCCTCGCGGTATTCGAGGCCGTCGATGACCGGGCGGCGCGGCTCGTACGCGGCGAGCTTCGCCAGGATCGGGGCGGCGGCGTGAATCGCGTTGGCGCCCATCCAGCCGCGGGCGGAGTGGGCCCGCTCACCGGTGGTGCGCAGCAGGACCCGCAGGGTGCCCTGGCAGCCGCCCTCCACCTCGCCGTCGGAGGACTCCAGGAGGACGGCGAAGTCACCCGCGAGCCAGTCGGGGTGGGCGTCGGCGACATGGCCGAGGCCGTTGAGGTGCGCGGCGACCTCTTCGTTGTCGTAGAAGACGAAGGTCAGGTCGCGGTTGGGCGCGGGGACCGTGGCGGCGGTCCGCAGCTGGACGGCGACGCCGGACTTCATGTCGCTGGTGCCGCAGCCCCACAGGAAGCCGTCCTCGTCGAGCCGGGAGGGGACGTTGTCGGCGATCGGCACGGTGTCGAGGTGTCCGGCGAGCACCACCCGCTCGTCGCGGCCGAGGTGGGTACGGGCCACGATGTTGTTGCCGTAGCGGTCGACGGTCAGGTGCGGCAGCGCGCGCAGGGCGTGCTCGACGGCGTCGGCCAGGTCCTTCTCGTTTCCGCTCTCGGAGGGGAAGTCCACCAGCTGCGCGGTGAGCGCGGCGGCGTCGAGCGACAGGTCGAGGGCGGGGTGGTGTCCGGAGTGCTCCATGGGGCCGACCCTATCCGGAGCACTCCAGTACGGTGGGGCGGTGTTCGCCCAGCCCTCATCCTCTGTCTCCCGTGCCCGCCTGTGGCGTACCGCTGCGGCCGTGGCCGTACTCCTCGGACTGGTCGGCTATCTCGTCGTGCAGTACGTCACCGGTGGCCCGGGGGCGCCGCACTGCACGGTGCGCGCCGAGGGCGGCTCCAAGGAGTACGAGCTGTCCCCGGAGCAGGCCGCGAACGCCGCGACGATCTCGGCCGTGGCGTCCTCGCGCGGGCTGCCGGAGCGGGCGGTGACCATCGCGCTGGCGACCGCGATGCAGGAGTCGGGGCTGCGCAACATCGAATTCGGTGACCGGGATTCGGTCGGACTCTTCCAGCAACGGCCCTCGCAGGACTGGGGAACCGTGCAACAGATCATGGATCCCGTCTATTCGGCCGGGGAGTTCTACCGGCATCTGGCGAAGGTGCCCGGGTACTCCCGGCTGCCGCTGACCGTCGCCGCCCAGAAGGTGCAGCGCAGCGGCTTTCCGCAGGCGTACGCCAAGCACGAGGCGAATGCCGCGCGGCTGACCGGGGCCCTCTCGGGCCGCTATCAGGACGCGATGACCTGCACCGAGAGCGGGCCGGTGAACGCGCAGGCGGGCGGCGCCGCACAGGTGCGGGAGAAGCTGGTGCGGGAGTTCGGCCCGCAGGTGCTCCCGGGGGCGGCCGGCCACGCGGCCGGCGGGGGGCGCGGGGTGACGATACCGGTGCGGCAGGCCGGTCCGGCGGCGGGCGAGGCCCCGCGGCGCGGCTGGCAGCTGGCGACGTGGGCCGTGGCGCACTCCGCCGAGCTGCGCATCGAACAGATCTCTTACGCCGGCCGGACGTGGCGCGCGGCCGATTCCGGGAAGGGGTGGCAGCCGAAGCAGGCCGCTTCCCCGGCGGCCGCACACGACGTTCGTATCATTACCGCGCAATAGTTTGCCGGGTCCCCCGTAAGGGGCACCCGAAGCAATTCCCTTTCTCGCGGCGGCAGTTGAGAACGCGGCTTTCCCGGGTTTCCTCAATTGCCTTGCACGTAAAGGGCCGTGACGTTTCCGCGGCGCCCGCGGCCGTGCACATATTGCCCGTCTTCAGCAAGGGCCGATTATCTGACGCGTTACCAACTCTTTACCTTAGTTCACCGCAACCTTCGGGGTTCTGAAGCGGTAGTCAGTGCGTCCGCCCGGCGGACATGGCACATCTGTCAGAAGTCCGAGTCCTTCTCCGTAAAAGGAGCACCATGTCCCTCCCCGTTACGCGTCGGATCGCCCGAGCCGCCCTGCTCGTTGCAGCGGGTGCCGCTCCCGTGGTCGCTGCGGCCGGTTCCGCGAGCGCCGTGGAACTGCCCGCCAAGACACCCGACCTGGGCGGACTGACGGCGCCCCTGGACTCCAAGAACACCAGCGCCACCCTCGACCGCACCGCGCACCACGGCGTCGGCCTGGTCAACGAGGCCGGCGGCAAAGCGGCGACGAAGCTCGCCCCCGCGCTCGTCGAGACCGCAGGTCCGGCCGTGAAGAAGGCCATGCCGCTCACCCAGGGCGCCGCGGACAAGGCCGAGTCCCTGGTCCGCCCGATCGCCAAGCACGGCATCTCCACCAACTCGCTGCCGCGCGACGCGGCCAAGGCCCTGCTCGGTTCCGCCCAGGGCCTGCTCGGCGGGCTGCCGCTCGGCGGCCGCTGACCGGCCGCCCGCCCGCCACGCGCAGGGGCCCGGGGAGCGTCCGCTCCCCGGGCCCCTGCGCGTGGTCATGCGCGGCGGCGGTTCACTTCGACAGGCGGCGCACCGCGGCGTCCACCCGCTCGTCGGTCGCGGTGAAGGCGATCCGTACGAAGCGCTCCCCCGCGGAGCCGTAGAACTCGCCGGGGGCGACGAGGATGCCGCGTTCGGCGAGCGCGGCGACGGTGTCCCAGCAGGGCTCGTCGCGGGTCGCCCAGAGGTAGAGCGCGGCCTCGCTGTGCTCGATGCGGAAGCCCGCGGCCTCGAAGGCCCCGCGCAGCGCGGCCCGGCGGCGGGCGTAGCGCTCGCGCTGCTCGGCGACGTGGGCGGTGTCGCCCAGCGCGGCGACGGTGGCGGCCTGGACCGGGGCGGCGATCATCATGCCGCCGTGCTTGCGGATCTGGAGCAGGTCGCCGAGGACCGCGGGGTCGCCGACGAGGAAGGCGGAGCGGTAGCCGGCAAGGTTGGAGCGCTTGGACAGCGAGTGCACGGCGACCAGGCCCTCAGGAGAGCCGCCGCAGATGTCCGGGTGCAGCACGGAGACCGGGTCGGCCTCCCAGCCCAGTTCGAGGTAGCACTCGTCGCTGAAGACCAGCACGCCGTGCTCGCGCGCCCAGGCGACGGTGCGGCGCAGCTCGTCGGCGCCGAGCACCCGGCCGGTGGGGTTGGACGGCGAGTTCAGCCAGAGCAGCTTGAGGCCGCTGGGGTCCAGCTCGGTGGGGTCGTCGTAGACGACCGGCTCGGCGCCGGCCAGGCGGGCGCCGACCTCGTACGTCGGGTAGGCCAGGCGCGGGTAGCCGACCTTGTCGCCGGGGCCCAGGCCCAGCTGGGTCGGCAGCCAGGCCACCAGCTCCTTGGAGCCGACGACCGGCAGCACATGGGTGTGGTCCAGGTTCCGGGCGCCGAGGCGGTCGGCGGCCCAGCCGGTGAGGGCGTCCCGCAGCGCTGCCGTGCCCCACACCGTCGGATAGCCCGGGCTGTCGGCCGCCGCGGTCAGCGCCTGCTGCACCACCGCGGGGACCGGGTCGACCGGGGTGCCGACGGACAGGTCGACGATGCCGTCGGCGTGCGCGGCAGCGGTGGCCTTGTACGGCTCCAGCCGGTCCCAGGGGAAGACCGGAAGACGGTCGCGGAGCGACTCCCTGGAAGGGTGGTGGTGGGAGACGGGCGGGCGGTCGCGGAGCGACGCGCGGGGGGAGACGGGCTGGGAAGAGGAGGCTGCGCCCACGGTGCTCTCTTTCTCGGTGGTGCCAGGACCGCGGCACACATGCGTCGGCCCCGTACGGAACAGGCCGTACGGGACCGGGCGGCGCCGTGCGACCGCGAGACTTCGGGAAGCAAGAGGGAGCGGCGGCTCCCCCTTGACCCTGGGGTCTTACTGGTTCTGCGGCGGCAGCGCCGCAATGAAGGAGTGGTCACGCTCGATCAGGCCGAGCTTGCTGGCGCCACCGGGCGAGCCGAGCTCGTCGAAGAACTCCACATTCGCCTTGTAGTAGTCCTTCCACTCCTCGGGAGTGTCGTCCTCGTAGAAGATCGCCTCGACCGGGCAGACCGGCTCACAGGCGCCACAGTCGACGCATTCGTCCGGGTGGATGTACAAGGACCGCTGGCCCTCGTAGATGCAGTCGACCGGGCACTCCTCGATGCACGCCTTGTCCTTGACGTCGACACAAGGCTGCGCGATGACGTAGGTCACGCTGTCGTTCCTCCTCGGTAGGGCCGGCGGACCGATTGGCAGTACCGCCGCTGGGCGCGCGGGAGCGCGGCGTCGTCGATGCCCGCCATCTAGTATCTCCGTTCCCGGGCGCGAGACGAACAAGAGGGGCGGTTTGAGCGATGGAATTCCTGGCCGGTGGCCGCGGGGAGGTTCGCATCACCCGCGCTGACGTGGGCAAAAGGGTATCCGTCCGGCGCCTGACCGGGGGCGGGGAGGGGCCGGAGGCGTTCACGGACGCGGTCGGCGTTCTCACATCCTGGGACGAAGGTGTGCTGAGCATCACACGGCGCACCGGCGAGTGTGTCCGGGTCGACGAGTCCTCGCTGGTGGCGGCCAAGGTGGTGCCCGCCGCCCCGGCCCGCCGGAAGGTCCCGGCGGCCGCCGCCCGGGAACTCCAGGAGGTCGCGGCCCGCGGCTGGCCCGCCGTCGAGACGGAGCGTCTCGGTGAGTGGACGCTACGTGCCTCGGGGGGTTTCACCCGCCGCGCCAATTCCGTCCTGCCCCTCGGCGACCCCGGTCTCCCGCTGGAGGCGGCGCTGGAGCACGTCGGCCGGTGGTACGGCGCCCGCGGGCTGCCGCCGGTGATCGCGGTCGCCACCGGGCGGGCGGAGACCGACGCGCAGCTGACCGCCCGGCTGGCGGAGCGCGGCTGGGCCGACGAGGCGCACACCCGGGTCCGGATCGCGGCGCTGGCGCCGCTCGCCGACACCGGGGCGGACACCGCCCGGGTCGCCCTGTCCCGGGAGCCGGACGCGGACTGGCTGGCCCTGTACAACCGGACCGGCGAGGGCGGCCCGGGCCAGGAGGTCACCGAGGACGCCCTGAAGGTGCTGACCGGCGGACCCTCGGTGTGGTGCGCGACGGTGCGCGGCGCGGACGGCCGGACCGCGGCGATCGGGCGACTGGTGGTCGACGGGCGCTGGGCGGGGTTCGCGGCGGTCGAGGTGGCCCCGGACGCGCGGCGGCAGGGGCTGGCCACCCTGGTGATGGCGGCGCTCGCCGAACGGGCCCTCGCGGAGGGCGCCTCGGCGGCGTATCTCCAGGTCGAGGCGGACAACACCGACGCCCTCGGGTTCTACGACCGGCTCGGCTTCACCGACCACCACGGCTATCACTACCGGCGGCCCCGGCCGGACGCCCGGCGCTGAAGGGTGTGCCCCCATGCCTCAGGAACCCGGGCAGGAACCCGAGCACGACGCGGACGGCGCCCGCGCGGCGCGACGGCAGCAGTTCGCCGAGGCCGCGCGCGCCGAGCGGCCCGATCTGGCGCTGCTGTGCCTGCTGATCTGCGCCGAGGCCGATCCCGCGCTCGATGAGGCGGGCCTGGACGCGGCGCAGATCGAACTGGACCGGCTGGCCGGGCTGCTCCCGTACGCGCCCGACCGCCGCCCGGCCTCCGCCCCGCCCGACAGCGCGGCGCGCCGCGCGTCCGACAGCGGTCCCGCCGCCTGGGCCCGCAACCTCGCCGAACTGCTCGGCACCCGGTACGGCTTCGGCGGCTCGCCCGCCGACTACCGGCGGCTGGAGTCCTCGCTGCTGCACGAGGTGCTGCGGCGGCGCCGTGGCCTGCCGATCCTGCTGTCGGTGGTGTGGATGGAGGTCGCCCGGCGGGCCGGCGCCCCCGTGTACGGGGTGGCGCTGCCCGGCCATTTCGTCGTCGGCTTCGGCGACCCCCTGGGCGCGCATGTGCTGGCCGATCCGTTCGGGGGCGGCCGGCTGCTGACCGAGGAGGACACCGAGCTGCTGGTCGCGGGCGCGACCGGCGAGCGGCTGAGCCGGCGGATGACGGCGCCCGCCGACCCCCTGGAGATCGTGCTGCGGGTGCTCAACAACATCCGGGCCTGGGCACGGGCGCGGCCCGAGCACAGCGCGGTGCAGCTGTGGGCGCTGGAGCTGTCGCTGCTGCTGCCGAGCCATCCGGCGCGGCTGCGCCTGGAGCGGGCCCAACTGCTCGTCGAGCGCGGCGAGTTCCTCGCGGGCGCGGCCGAGCTGGAGGAGTACGCGCGGGTGGTGGAGGCGGTCGAACCCGCCGGGGCGCGGGCGATCCGGCGTCAGGCCGCGGCAGCGCGTGCCATGCTCAACTGACTGGCGGCGGGGGTGCGGCGGACGACCAGTACCGTGGCGTCGTCCTTGAGGTCGCCGTCGGTGAAGGCTTCCAGGTCGGCGCGGAGCGTACGGGCCAGTTCGGCCGGCTCCAGGTGCGTCCACCCGGCCAGCCGCTCGGCCAGCGGGTAGAACTCACCGTCCGCGCAGCGCGCCTCGGTCACCCCGTCCGTGCACAGCACGATCCAGTCGTCGGGCGCGGGGTGGATCCGCACGCTGTGCCGGGGCTCCCCACTGAGCGCGCCCAGGCCGAGGGGCAGGGCGCCCTCGCCGTCGCGGCGCTCGTGGACCTGACCGTCGCGCACCAGGTAGTAGGGGATGTGGCCGCAGGACAGCACCTGGCCCTGCGTCCGGCCGGGCATGCTGCGCACCTCCATCAGCAGCGCGGTGACGAAGCGCCCTTCGATGCCCGGCTCGGCCGAGCGCGCGTTGTAGCGGGCCAGCGCCTGCTCCATCCGCCCCGCCACCGACTCCAGCGAGGCCTGGTACTGCGCGGCCTCGCGGAACGACGCCAGCACCTCGATGCCCGCGCCGATCGCCGGCATGCCCTTGCCCTGTACGTCGCCGATCACCAGCCGCAGCCCGTGCGGGGTGTCGATGACCTCGTAGATGTCACCGCCGACCCGGGCCCCCTCCTGAGCGGAGACGTAGAAGCCGTACGCCTCGGCCGGGCCCACCCGCAGCGGCAGCTCGCGCAGCACCGCCCGCTGCACGGTGTCGGCCACCAGGGACGTCCGGGCGTGCAGCGCCTCGCGCTGGAGCCGGAAGTGGCACAGCACCAGGGCGAACGCGGCCACCAGGAAGGAGCCGAAGATGCCCACCGCCCGGGTGGCCGGAATCCAGTCGGGCACGGTGAAGAGGTCGACATAGGTCAGGCACACGACGAAGACGGCGGACACCATCAGGGTCCGGCGGAACGAGCAGCGCAGCGCGGCATACAGCGGGAGGAAGCCCACGAAGGAGGAGATGTGCAGCTCCGGGCCGGTCGTCGCGTCCAGCACGGCGACGACGACGATCACCGTGCTCAGGAACACCGGGGTCCAGCGGCCGCTGGCCGTGCCCCGGTCGTCAGCCCTCACACTTCAAGCCTGCGATATGCCGCCCGGCAGCGCACCGGGACCATGGCGCCGGGGACGGGCGGCGGCCGGGGCCCGGCTCACAGCCAGCCCTTGTCGCGGGCCGTGCGGACCGCCTCGGCACGGTTGCGGGCGGCGGTCTTCTGGATGGCGAGGGACAGGTAGTTGCGGACCGTGCCCTGGGAAAGATGGAGCGCGCCGGCGATCTCGGCGTTGGTGGAGCCGTCGGCGGCGGCCCCCAGCACCTCCCGCTCCCGCTCGGTCAGCGGACTGGCGCCGTCGGCGAGCGCGGCCGCCGCCAGCACCGGGTCGATGACCCGCTCACCGCGCAGGACGCGCCGCACCGCGTCGGCGAGCCGGGCCGCCGGGGCGTCCTTGACGAGGAAGGCGTCGGCGCCGGCCTCCATGGCCCGGCGCAGATAGCCGGGGCGGCCGAAGGTGGTCAGGATGACGATCTTGACGCCGGGCAGCGCCTCGCGCAGCGCGGCGGCGGCGTCCAGTCCGCTGAGGCCGGGCATCTCGATGTCCAGGAGCGCGACGTCCACGGCGTGGTCGCGCGCGGCCGGGACCACCTCGTCCCCGCGGGCCGCCTGGGCGACCACGTCGAGATCGGCCTCCAGCGACAACAGCGCGGCCAGCGCCTCGCGGACCATCGACTGGTCCTCCGCCAGCAGCACTCTGATCATGCGGGCCAGCCTAAGCCGTACGGGTGGGGTGCCGCGGCGCCGGATACGCACCGGGGGACGGGAGGCCGTGCTCCACCGGCCCGTCCCGGTCCGGGCCGGTGACGGGCTCGGGAGAGCTGCCCGGGGCGGGGACGGGGCCCCCCGCGGCGGCGCCCAGCGGGACATAGGCGCGCAGGGCGAGGCCCCGCCCGCGG
Source organism: Streptomyces sp. TM32 (assembly GCF_004122755.1). Taxonomy (NCBI): domain Bacteria; kingdom Bacillati; phylum Actinomycetota; class Actinomycetes; order Kitasatosporales; family Streptomycetaceae; genus Streptomyces; species Streptomyces sp. TM32. Next base: position 15,003 of record NZ_SDIG01000027.1, on the reverse strand, counting down.
GGGGCGGGGCCGGTCTCCAGCCGGCCGCCGGCCGCCCCGAGGCGTTCGCGCAGACCGCTGAGACCGTTGCCGTCGTGCTGGGCGCGGGGCGGGCCCGCGCCGTCGTCGAGCACCGTCAGACACAGAAAGCGGCGCTCATCGGCCTCCCACTCCTCGGAGAGCAGCAGCTCGCAGCGGTGCGCCCCGCTGTGCCGGAGGACGTTGGTGACGGCCTCGCGCAACGCCCAGGCCAGCGCGCCCTCCTCATCGGCGGCGAGCCCGCGGTAGTCGCCCTCCAGCGCCGGGTCGACGGTGACCGCGATCCCCGCGGTGCGCAGGGCGGCCCGGGCACCGGCCAGTTCGACGGCGAGCCGCGGTCTTCGGTAGCCGGAGACCGCCTCCCGCACGTCGACCATCGCCTGTCTGCTCACCCGCTCGATGTCGGCGACCTGCTGGGCAGCGTCCTCGGGCCGGTCGGGCAGCATCCGGCCGGCCAGCTCGCTCTTGAGCGTGATCAGCGAGAGGGAGTGGCCGAGCAGGTCGTGCAGATCGCGGGCGAGCCGCAGCCGCTCGTCGTTGGCGGCCAGGCGGGCGACCTCCTGGCGGGCGGCGCGCAGCTCCATGGTCGTATGGATCAGGTACTGCACCCCGACCATCATGAAGCCGCTGCCCAGCGCGGGCAGGCCGTAGGCGAAGACGTAGTAGCCGTGGATCTGCGGATAGCTCGCCCCGATGGCGAGCAGTGCCGCGGTGATCAGCGGAATGGACCACCGGGACTGCTGCCAGGGCAGCACCACCGCCGAGCCGACGCTGGTGAAGACGAACAGCACCAGCCAGGAGGCGTCCAGCGTCCAGGACAGGGTGACGGACAGCGTCAGCATCAGGGCCAGCAGGCCGTACATCGGCAGGACGCTGGTCCTGCGCCACAGATGACGGAAGATCAGCAGGACGTAGGCGAGGACGAAGAGCGTCAGCCCCAGGACGCCCCATATCCGCTCGGCGGCGGGCGTGCGGGGCTGCAGCATCTGGCTCACCGGGCCGGCGAGATACAGCAGCCAGACCGAGATCCAGGCCGTCTTGCCGAGCGCCTGGCGGCGGGTGCGGGCCGCCTGCCCCATCATCATGGGGTTACCGACCCCGGGCTCGCTCCTCATCTCCCCGCCTCTCACGCCTTTCTGGTGTCCTTGCGGTACAGCCAGGCCGCGCCGCCGGCGAAGACCAGCAGGTAGCCGGCCAGGATGGCGATGTCCTTCCCGTGCGGTGCGCCGCCTGCCTCGACGGCGGTACCGAGCGCCGCGTACGCATGCGTCGGCAGCCACTCGGCGACATTCTGCGCCCACTGCGGCAGGAACGTCAGCGGCATCCACAGGCCACCGAGGAACGCCAGGCCGAAGTAGCACAGCATGGAGAGCGGGCGCACCGCGTCACCGGTGGCCAGATACCCGATGGCCACGCCCAGGGCGGCGAAGACGAAGCTGCCGAGCCAGGTGCCCACCGCGATGGCGAGCCACTGCCAGGCCTCCAGCCGTACGCCCTTGACCACCGCGCCGACCAGCAGGACCAGCAGGATCGACGGCAGGCTGACGGTCGCGGCGGCAGCCATCTTCGCGGCGACATAGCCGCGTCCGGGCAGCGCGGTCAGCCGCAGCTGGCGCACCCAGCCGTTCTCGCGCTCCTTGGCGATGCGCTCGCTGTTGCCCAGCAGGACGGCGGTCATGGCACCGAATGCTGCCATGGACACCATGAAGTAGAGCCCCATGTTCAGCTGCATCCCGGGGATCGGCTTGCTGTCCGCGCCGCCCGCGATGATCAGATACAGCGCCGGCGGATAGATCACCGAGAAGAACATGAACTTCTTGTTCCGCAGGGCGCGGACGATCTCCAGCTTGATCAGAGTGGTCATCGGGCCGCCTCCTCGGCGGTGGTGGTGTGCGCGTCGGACGCCGTGGTGAGGGCGATGAAGGCCTGCTCCAGGCCGAGGCCGGAGACTTCGAGGTGGTGCGGGTAGCAGCCGAGGGCGTAGAGGGCGTGGACGGTGGCGTCGGCGTCCTGGGACTGGATGCGGACCGTACGGCCCGAGACCTCCAGGGAGGTCAGGGACGGCAGGCCCAGCAGCGCCTCGCGGTCGATCGGCTCTTCGAGGTCGAAGGCGATCCGGCGGGCGCCGGCCCGGGCCTTGATCTCGGCGGCGGTGCCGTCGGCGAGCACCCGGCCGCGGTGCAGCACGATGACCCGGTCGGCTATCGCGTCGGCCTCTTCGAGGTAGTGGGTCGCGAAGAGGACCGTACGGCCCTGCTCGGCCTGCCGGCGCATCGCACCCCAGAAGGTCTGCCGGGCGGAGACGTCCATACCGGTGGTCGGCTCGTCCAGCACGATCAACTCGCCCGCGCCGGCGGTGGCCAGCGCGAAGCGGACCCGCTGCTCCTGGCCGCCGGAGAGCTTGTCGACCATGCGGTCGGCGATGTCGGTGAGGCCCGCCGCGGCCAGGACCTCGTCGAGCGGACGGCCGCGCGGGTGCAGATCGCGGGCGAGCTTGACCAGTTCCCTGACCTTGACGCCCTCCATCAGGCCGCCGCTCTGCAGCATCGCGCCGACCTTGCCCTGCTCGATGGCGCGCTGCGGCGTCGTGCCGAACAGCGTCACGCGGCCGGCGTCGGCGGTGCGCAGCCCGAGGAGCAGGTCCAGGGTGGAGGACTTGCCCGCGCCGTTGGGGCCCAGCAGGGCGACGGTCTCACCCGGGTACAGCTCCAGATCGAGGTCGGCCACCGCGCGCACCGCGCCGTAACTCTTGCTGACCTGCCGGAAGCTGACCACGGGAGCCCGGTCCGCCCCCTGCGCGGTATCGGCTGTGGTGGTCGATGTGGTCGTCATACCCCTCAGCATCCGGGAGGCGCCCGGCGAGCGGCAGTGTCGGGTGTCCGCAGTGTGCGATGACATCTGTCATGGGGAAGGCCCCCTAGGGGACGTCCCCGGTGTGAACCGGGAACGCGCCCTGGGGGCCTCCTGCCTGCGGATCCGGCGCCGCGCGGCGGTCAGTTGCCGTTGGTGGCGATGGTCTGGACCCTCTCGGACGGGGTGGTGCCGAGCAGCGCCCGGCCGACCGCGCTCGCCACTTCCTCGACGCTGACCGGGTGCTTGGAGCCGTCGCCCTTGGTCACCAGCACGCCGTTGAAGGTGTCGCCGTAGAGCGCCTTGAGCGCCGGACGGTCGTAGTACGGCACCAGCGCGCCGTTGACGATCTTGAACGACAGGAACTTCGGGATGGACTTCTGCGGGCTGAAGGAGACCGTGTGCGCCGCGTCCGTACGGACCGTCACCAGGCCGGACATCGCGGGCTCGGCGAACTGCTTCAGCGCCTTGTCCACCGCGGCCTTGCTCACCTGCGGCTGCTGGGTGGTGGCGGCCAGCACCACCGGGGCGTCGCTGCCGGTCGTGGCGCGCCAGCGGTAGGCGTCGGCGACCTTCTTCTTGGACGCCTTCACATCGATGGCCTTGTGCGGCCGTCCGTAGTGCGGCACCGCCTTGCCGTTCTCGAAGGTGATCCCGCCGTCCGCGGTGGCTCCTCCGGGGCCGGCGGCGTTCTCCAGCGCGATCTGGAGCTTCTCGTCGTCGACGAGCACCGCCGGCTCGGCCGTGCGGCTCACGCCGAACAGCGAGCCGATGACGGAGACGGGGTTGTAGTCCCGGCCGGCCGCCCTGCGGACCGTGGCCTGCGGGTCGATGTCCAGGCCGGCCTTGGCGGGCTGGAGGGTCTCGGACTTGCCGTCGACGGTGAGTTTGAGGGGCTGGCTGCGGACGTCCTTGAGCTCCGCCTCCAGCTTCTTCACGGCGTCTTCCTTGCTGGAGCCGCCGATGTCCACCCCGAGCGCGGTGGTGCCGTTGGGCACGTCGGCATGGTCGAGCAGCAGCCCCGCGCCGTAGGCGACGCCGGCCAGGACCACGACGGCCACCCCCAGGAGAACGAGCTTGTTGCGGCCGTTCTTGGGCGGGTTGATCGGCTCGGGGATCTTGGGCCGCGGCTTGGGCGCCGCGCTGTCGCCCTCACCGGCCGGGCCGGCCGGGAACGGCGACGGGGACGACGGGCCGTCCGCGCCGGGGGTCTTCGGGATGCCGCTGACCAGCGTGTCCCCGGACACCCGGTCGTGGCCGCCGGCCGGGCCGCTCTTCCCCCGCCCGCCCTTCGGGCCGCCGGGCGCGCCGCCCTGGGGGCCGCCGGGCAGTCCGCCCGCGATCCCGCCGCCGGCACCGAGGCCGCTGCCCGGCCCGGCGAGCGGCGCCGGCGGCTGCGGGGTGAGCTCGGCGGTGTCGTCGATCCGGGGCGTGCCGCCGGTGCCGGAGTCGCTGAAGCCGGGCGGGAGGTTGAGCGCGGAACTGCCGCGCGCCGGCCCGGTCGTCGGTCCGCTGGGGCCGGCCCCCGGGGTGTCGAACGGGCTGCGGTCGCGGGCGGGACCCGCGGCGGCGTCGAACGGCGACGGGCCGCCGGCCGCACCGTCGAAGGGCGACGGGCCGCCGGCCGCACCGCCGTCGAACGGCGAACCGCCGTCCGTACGGGCACCGCTGTCGAACGGCGACGCGCCCTCCCGCGGGCCCGGGCGGTCCTGCGGGGCCGGGCTGTCGGAGAAGTACGGCAGGTCGGGGCGCTGCTGCGGCGTGGCGCCCGAGGTGCCGCGCGGCGGGGTCGCACCGCCCGGGGCGGGCGGCGCCGGGTGCGAACCGGTGGTCGAGGACTGACCGCCGGAGCCGGCCTGCGGCTTGCGCGGCGCGAACCAGTCGCTGGTCTTCTCGGGCCGGCCGGCCGCGGGGGCCTCCTCCGCCGGAGCCTCGGGCCGCGGCGTGTTCGCCGTGCGCTCCGCGTTCCGCTCGCCGCCTGGGCGCGGCGTTCCCCGGGAGCCGGCGGAACCGCCGGATCCAGCCGATCCGTTCATGCCGGACTCCTCACCGACGGGCTTGCGCACGACGACCGGCGGGATGGGGCGCGACCCCGGAATGTTGATCTTGATCCGCGTCGTCAGCGTGGTCTCGGTCTTGGGCTCCTCCGGCCGCGCCGCGGCACCGGGCGCCGGCGCCTCGTCGGCATCTCCCCTGGGCGAGCCGTACGGCGGCGTCCCTGACGGGTACGCGGCTCCGCCACGGCCCTGGGGGCCGGAGGACGAACTGTCAGATTCACGACTCAAAGCAGGTTCTCCCGGTTGGCTCCGCCGCTCGTCAGAGATGTTTCCCGGCCCACAGGCCGGGAGGCGCCCCCAGGGCGGCGCGACGGCGCGCACCACCATACTGTCCGCCGCGGGCGGGCACCCGGGGAGCGTACGAACACCGCCGCCATGGGCGAACCCCCGGTACCCGGTCCGTTCACCCCGACCCGCGCGGCATCCGCCCCGGTATGCACCACGTCATCCGCCAACTCGGCCGTGCCGGACACCCGCCACACGCATCTGGGCGGCGGTGGCGCAGATCACAGCGACCAGGATGCCGCCCAGCAGGAAGATGTACGAGCCGAGCCCGGCGCCGAAGAGGAAGTCCCCTTCCGGCCGGACATCGCCGAGCAGGAGGAACACGGTCACCAGCCAGGCCGCGCCGGGTACCAGCACGCCCGCGGGAGTGCCGGTCGCGCGGCCGCCCCCGTAGAAGAGGCCGCCGACACCGGCGAGCGCCAGCAGCAACCCGCCGGGGAACCACGCCGCTTGCACCAGCGTCCCGGCGAACGCGACCAGTACGCCGGTGACCAGCAGCAGCACATAGGTGCCGGCCCGGCCCCCGGTGAGCGGGGGGACGCCGGCGTCCGCCACCGGCGGCCCGGCCGCGGACGCGCCCGAGCCCGCCCTGGACCGCTGCCCCTTGCCGGCGCCCGCCGCGCCGCTCTCCTTGCCGGCGGCCCCGCCGTTGCTCTTGCCGGCGGCTCCGCCCTTCCCCTTGCCGGCGGCTCCGCCGTTCCTCTTGCCGGCGGCTCCGCCGCCCTTGGGTGTGCTCATTCCGCCGCCTCCTCGATCCGGGTGCTCTCCTGCGTCCCCACCGTGTCACCGACGCCGGCGAAGAGGTCGTCCTCGCGTACGCCGTCCGCCGCGCCCGGCACGCCGTGCACCAGCCGATAGTGCTCGGTGGCGAACAGCGGCTGGCCCAGGTCGTTGGAGAGCGCGAAGAACGGTCCGTCGACCGCGATCTGGGTGTAGTGCGCGCGCATCGCCGCGGATTTCGCCTCCGCGGCGGCGCGACCGCCGGAGACGGACGCCGTGACCTCGGCATCCGGCACCACTCCGGGCACGTCGTCGGGGGAGGCGATGCCGGGGAAGGTGTGGCCGGCCGCGCGCAGCCGCGCGAAGCCCTCCTCGACCGCGGAGCGGGGGTTGCAGTTCCAGTAGATCTTCCCGATCGTGTGGGAGCCGCCCAGCTCGGGCCGGAAGTCCGCGGCCGCGGCGAGCTCGGCGCCGCGCATCGCCACCCGGTGCGCCTGGATGTGGTCGGGGTGGCCGTATCCCCCCTGCGGGTCGTACGTGATCATGACCTGCGGCCGGACCTCGCGGATCACGGCGACCAGCTCGGCGGCCGCCTCGTCGAGCGGGGCCTGCCAGAAACAGTCGGGCCGCTCGTTCTGCGGGGCGCCCATCATGCCGGAGTCGCGGTAGCGGCCAGGCCCGCCGAGGAAGCGGTGGTCCGTGACGCCCAGGGCTCCCATCGCGGCGGCCAGCTCGCGGCCGCGGTACGGGCCGAGGGTGTCGTCGCGGTCCGGCGCGAGGTGGGCGAGTTCGGGCGGGATGACCTCGCCCTCCTCGCCGCGGGTACAGGTCACCAGGGTGACCTGGGCGCCCTCGGCCGCGTACCTGGCCATGGTCACGCCATTGTTGATCGACTCGTCGTCGGGGTGTGCGTGCACCAGCAGCAGCCGGCGCGCCGGGACGGGGCGCGGGGCGGGCTCCGTACCGGAAGGCGCGGACGCTGGCGTGAAGGAGGCGGGCCGGTCGGTCATGCCGACAGCCTACGAGCCGCCCGGCCCGCAGCCCGCAGCCGAGCCCGGCCGCCGCCCGTGCGCCCCGCCCGAGGGCGGGCACGGGACGGACGGGCCGGGCCCGGAACGCGTCAGAACTTGATGTTGCCGAGCATGCCGGCGACGTTCGTCGTCAGCTGCTTGATCGTCGGGGCGATGGACGAGCCGGCGAGATAGAAGCCCAGCAGCATGCAGACGAACGCATGCGCGGCCTTCAGCCCGGACTTCTTGACAAGCAAGAAGACGATGATCGCCAGCAGCACCACCGCCGAAATCGAGAGTGCCACGGCGGCTCACCTCCAAGTACTCGTGGTCCGGACAGGGTTGATGGTGCCCGAGCCGCCTGCGCGGCACGCACACCGGGGTATGCCAAAGGCTCTTTACCCCGAACCCACTACGCGCAAGGGATCATAACTTTCCGTGCTAGCGCATAAATCGGAGCACGGAAGCAGAGCGGGGGCGCACATGATCTTCACGAACGCGACCGCGGTGAGCCCGTAGGCTCGACACCATGACCGGACAGCCTTCGTTCCCGCGGCAATACGCCCGTACGCAGCGCTTCACTCTGGGTGCACCGCGCAGCTATGCGCTCTCCCCCGACGGTGCCCGCGTCGTCTTCCTCCGCTCCCCTTCGGGCACCGATCGACGACAGCATTTGTGGGTCCTCGACCTGGAGCAGGGGCGGGAGTTCACGGCCGCCGACCCCGAGGCCCTCCTGGCCGGCGCGGAAGAGCAGCTTCCGCCGCAGGAGCGGGCCCGCCGTGAGCGCAGCCGGGAGAGCTCGGCGGGCATCGTGGGCTACGCCACGGACTCCGCGGTGGAATTGGCCGCTTTCCCCCTTTCCGGCCGGCTGTTCGTCTCCGAGCTGCGGGCCGGCACCACCCGTGAACTCCCGGTCCAGGGACCGGTGGTGGACCCCCGCCCGTCGCCGGACGGCCGTCAGGTGGCCTTCGTGGCGGACGGCCGGCTGCGGGTGGTCGCGGTGGACTCCACCACGACCTCGGACGCGGGCGACGCGGATCCCGCGGCCGCCGGGCAGGCCGACCGGGTGCTGGCGGAGCCCGACGGGCCCGAGGTGACCTGGGGGCTCGCGGAGTTCATCGCGGCCGAGGAGATGGGCCGCTACCGGGGCTTCTGGTGGTCCCCGGACAGCGACGCGGTGCTGGCCGCGCGGGTCGACGAGGCGCCGGTGCAGCGCTGGTGGATCTCCGACCCCGCCCATCCGGACCAGGAGCCCGTCCGGATCGCGTACCCGGCGGCGGGCACCCGCAACGCCGAGGTCACCCTCGCACTCTTCGGGCTGGACGGCTCGCGCACGGACGTCGTCTGGGACACCGAGCGCTACCCCTACCTCGCGCGCGTCCACTGGTCCGCGGCCGGGCCGCCGCTGCTGCTCGTCCAGGCCCGCGACCAGCGCGACCAGCGCTATCTGACCGTCGACACCACGACCGGCGCGACCCGCACGGTGCACGACGACGAGGACGCGGCATGGGTCGAGCCGTTCCCCGGGGTGCCGGCCTGGACCCCGGACGGCCGGCTGGTGCGGATCGCCGACGAGGGCGGCGCACGCAAGCTGTTCGTCGGCGCCCGCCCGCTGACCGGGGCGCCGCTGCACGTCCGGGCCGTCCTGGACATCGGCGAGGACGACGTCCTCTTCTCCGCGAGCGGCGCCGACATGCACGACATCGGGGTCTATCGCGCCTGGTTCCGCGGCAGCGGTGACCAGGGCGGCTGGGAGCGGGTGGGCGAGCGGCCGTATCCGACGGTGTCCTCCGCGGTGCGCGGCGGCGCGCTGACCGTGCTGTCCCAGACGTCGCTGGAGTGGCCCGGTACCCGGGCCGAGGTGGTGCGGCTGGATCCGGACGGCGGGGAGAAGACCCTCGCCACGATCGGCTCGTGCGCCGAGGAGCCGGTGCTGACCGCCCGCCCCCGCCTGGTCCGGGCCGGGGAGCGGGAGATTCCGTGCGCGGTGCTGCTGCCCGCCGGATACAAGGACGACGACGGTCCGCTGCCGGTGCTGATGGATCCGTACGGCGGTCCGCACGGCCAGCGGGTGGTCGCCTCGCACCATGCCCATCTGACCTCGCAGTGGTTCGCCGACCAGGGTTTCGCGGTGATCGTCGCGGACGGCCGGGGCACCCCGGGCCGCTCCCCCGCGTGGGAGAAGGCGATGTTCCGCGACGTCGCCGGCGTCGCGCTGGACGACCAGATCCACGCCCTGCACGCGCTGGCCGGATCCTTTCCCCTCGACCTGTCGCGGGTGGCGATCCGCGGCTGGTCCTTCGGCGGCTACCTCGCGGGGCTGGCGGCGCTGCGCCGCCCCGATGTCTTCCATGCGGCGGTGGTGGGTGCGCCGGTGTCCGACCTGCGGCTGTACGACACCCACTACCAGGAGCGGTATCTGGGCCACCCGGACGAGGAACCGGCGGTCTACGCCGCGAACTCGCTGGTCACGGACGAGGGGCTGTCCGGAGCGGTGGAGCCGCACCGTCCCCTGCTGCTGGTGCACGGCCTCGCGGACGACAACGTCGTCGTGGCGCATGCGCTGCGGCTGTCCGCGGCGCTGCTGGCCGCAGGCCGGCCGCACGAGATGCTGCCGCTGACCGGGGTGACCCATATGGCCTCGCAGGAGCAGGTGGCCGAAAACCTGCTGCTGCTCCAAGTCGACTTCCTCAAGCGGTCGTTGGGGATGTCCGCCTGACACGCCACGCCCCCGCCGTGCCCCCGGGGACACGGCGGGACGGCGGAGCGCGCGCTACCAGCCGGGCGGCAGCGTGGACGGCGGGGGCGGGGCGTGCGGCGGCCGCTCCTCGTCCGGGGCCATGCCGTAGGCCCGCACGGCGTCGAGGTCCCGGGAGGTGTCCGGCAGGCCGGGCCGGGCCGCCGCGAGCAGGACGACGAGGGCGGCGGCCGCCACGAACACGGCGGTTCCCGCCTCCAGTTGGGTGTGCGCGGGCAGCGCGGCCAGGCGGCCGAACTCCCCGGCCCGGGCGGTATGGACGAGCGCCACGGCCGCGTGCGTCAGCAGCAGCGCCGCGGCCGTCAGCGCGGCGGGCCGGCCGGCGGCCGCACGGCGCAGTGCGGCGGCCGCGGCCCCCAGGGCCAGGACGGCCAGCGCCGCCCCCTGCCAGTGCACCGGGGGCTGCAACAGGGCCCGGAAGACGGAGGCGTCGCCCAGCAGCCCCTTGCGGTAGAGGTACCAGCCGAGCTGCTGCCGCCAGTGGATCTCCCAGCCGGCGAGGGTGAGGCCGGCGGCTCCCAGGAGGACGCCGGCAGTGACGGCCGGCCCCCGGTACGGGCTGCCGGGGCGCCCGGGCCCCCCTACGGACGGCACCGCTCGGACCACGCCGTACACCGGCGCCGGCGCCCCCGCCGTGTGCCGGCCCGGCCTGCCGGGCGGCCGCCGCCGACCCGTCGCGACCACCACGAACAGTGCCGCCGCCAGGGCGAGTTGGGCGAGGACGGTGATCCGTGCCCACGCGGTGAGCCCGCCGTCCAGCCCTTGGAGCCAGTCCGCGCCCAGCACCCACACCAGCGGGATCCGCAGCAGCGCGACGGCGGCAGCCAGGGACAGCAGGGCGCCCACGGCGACGGACGAGGCGACGGCGGTGCGCACCTGGGCCACCGCGGCGGCGAGCGCACCGAGCAGCAGCAGCGGGTCGAGCGCCGAGGTGGCCCAGGCGGTGAACTCCCGTGGCCTGCGGGTCTCGCCGAGCCAGGCCCACCACACATCCGCGGGGTGCCCGGCGACGACCAGGTCCCGGATGATCCAGCCCGCGGCGAGCAGCGCGAGCAGCAGGCAGATCACGGCGCCGGCCCCGCGCGCACCGCGGGTGAGAACGCTGTCCCGCACTGTGGACACGGCCTGCCCCCTGTCCACGTCGTTGTCCTCGGTTCGTTCCCGGCGCCCCCGTTCCGGCGGCACCTACCGCAGGTCTACTGCAGTCTCGGCGCCGGGACAACTGACCCGAATGGAGCAACGGACGAAACCCGCACACGACGACCGGCCGGGGCGCTCACCTGGCGTCCCGGCCGGTCTACGGCACCCGCACGGCCGTACGTTGTTCATCGTGGCGCGTCCGTATATCGGAGTTGCGACGGGGAAGTTGCCAGCATGTTAAAGCAATTCGTACCGATATGTCCGCTCATGCCGCATATCCCGCCCACCTGTCAAGCACGCCCGGGCGTCGATATGCGCAATCTTCGCTCAAGAAGCAGACGACCTGCGCATGAGCGCACGCGATCCCCTTGACTCCGCCGTAAATAACTTGCGAAAGTCCGCTCATCCAGCGGTGCGAATCGGTGCCGCTTCACGTTCCAAGAGAACTCGGCGCGGGGGCACTTCGCGATGACTAGTCCATCCCAGACCGCGGCTGCACAGTCCGACACCCCAGGACTTGAGCCCCAAGGTCTGAAGAAGGAAAAGAAGAGCAAGGGCGGTGAGCTCGTCGGCCGATCCCCCGGCCAATTGATGTGGATGCGCTTCAAGCGCGACCGCACGGGCGTCATCTGCGCGATCGTCGTGCTGGCCTTCTTCGTCATTGCGGCGCTGGCCCCGGTGATCGGTTCGCTGTACGGCAAGGACCCGTACACGCTGTACGGGAACAACGACCCCAACCTCCTCGACGAGTTCGGCTACCCCGCGGGCGCCAACGGCGGCATCTCCCCCGAGCACTGGTTCGGCGTCGAACCGTCCCTGGGCCGCGATGTGTTCATGCAGTTGATCTACGGGATGCGGATGTCGCTGGGCATCTCCGTCGCGGTGACCCTGCTGACCGTGGTCACCGGCATCCTCATCGGCGTCACGGCCGGATACGTCGGCGGCCGGACCGACTACTTCCTCAGCCGGGTGATCGACTTCCTGCTGGCGTTCCCCAGCCAGCTGACGTTCGTGGCGTTCATGCCGGTCGTGGTGGCCCTCTTCGTGCCGCCGGGCGATGAGACGCCCACGTACGTGCGGGTCTGCGCCCTGGTCATCGTGCAGTGGTTCCTCGGCTGGATGGGTCTGGCGCGACTGCTGCGCGGTCAGGTGCTGTCCCTGCGCGAGCGGGAGTTCGTCGAGGCGGCCAAGATCACCGGCGCCTCGCCCTGGCGGATCATCCGCAAGGAGCTGCTGCCGAACGTCGTCACCCCGGTCCTGGTGCAGGGCACCTACATGCTGCCCCTCTTCGTGACCTCCGAGGCGGGCCTGTCCTTCCTGGGTGTCGGCATCGTGGAGCCGACCCCCGACTGGGGCCGGCTGTTCCAGGCGGGCGCCCGGTACTACGAGAACGACCCCACCTTCTTGCTCTTCCCCGCCGTAGCCATGCTGATCTTCGTGCTCTGCTTCAACCTCCTCGGAGACTCGGTACGCGACGCCTTCGATCCCAAGTCCGGGCGCTGATCGTCCACTTGAAGGGGGGCTTGCTGTCACCCCTGCCGGGCCTGCCCGGGATGCGTCAGACAGCACATCTCGTCACCAACTGACAGGCAGGTGCTTGGAATCCCATGAACGCACTTTCTACGCGCAGAGCACGCGCGGCGATAGTGGCCCTCGCGGCCGGCTCGCTCGCGCTCACCGGTTGCAGCGGCGGCAGCGGCTCCAACCAGGACAAGTCGCAGACCGACAAGGACGCCGCGGCCCAGGCGAAGGCGATCCCGATGGGTACCGCCGCCGACTCCACCGGCCCGGCGGTCGCCGTCAAGGGCGCCCACGCCGGCGGCACGATCCGGGTCTACCAGCGTGACAGCTACAACCACCTGGACCCGGGCCAGATGTACGTCAGCGACATGAAGGCGCTGTCGCAGCTGATCTTCCGCGGCCTGACCAGCTTCAAGCAGGACGACAAGGGCAACGCCAAGGTCGTGGGCGACCTCGCCACCGACGCCGGCCAGATGTCCGACGGCGGCAAGACCTGGAAGTACACGCTCAAGGACGGCATCAAGTTCGAGGACGGCACGCCGATCACCTCGAAGGACATCCGCCACAGTATCGAGCGGCTGTACTCCAAGTTCATCACCGACGGTCCGACCTACATCCAGACCTGGCTGTCCGGCGCCGGCACCGCGTACCGCAAGGCGCTGCCGGACGGTCCGTACAAGGGCGATCACCTGCCCAAGAACGTGCTGGACACCCCGGACGCGAAGACCATCATCTTCCACTTCAAGGAGCCGAACTCGCAGCTGCCGTACGCGCTGACGATGCCCGGCTACAGCGCGGTGCCGGACAGCGCGAAGGACACCAAGGACGCCTACGACGTCGCCCCGGTGTGCTCCGGCCCGTACAAGATCGCCTCGTTCAAGTCCGGCAAGTCCATGCAGCTGGTCCGGAACAAGAACTGGGACCCGAAGACGGACGCGATGCGCCACCAGTACCCCGACGGGTACAACATCACCTTCAACCACCAGGCCTCGGACTCCACCAAGCGCCTGATGGCCGACCAGGGTGAGGCCAAGAACGCGATCAGCTTCACCAACTCGGTCGACCCGACGCTGACCAAGAACGTGCTGGACAACCCCAGCGCCAGCAAGCGCCTGGTCCAGGGCTACCAGCCCTACGTCTGGCAGATGAACTTCAACATGGACCGCCTCAAGGACAAGAAGATCCGCGACGCGATCACCTACGCCCTGCCGAACCAGCAGATCGTCCGGGTCAACGGCGGCAGCTACGGCGGTGAGAACGCCGGCGGTCTGCTCGCCCCGACCGTCGCGGGCTACAAGAAGGGCTACGACCCCTACGGCAAGCTCTCGCACCCCAACGGTGAGCCGGAGAAGGCCAAGAAGCTCCTCAAGGAGGCCGGCAAGACGGGCATGAAGCTCGTCTACGCCTACTCCAACACCGAGGCGCGCCAGAAGGAAGCCGTCGTCATCGAGGACGCGCTGACCAAGGCCGGCTTCAACGTGCAGAAGAAGGAGGTCGACGCCGCCTCCTGGTACGAGCAGATGGGCAAGGTCAAGAACGGCTTCGACATCTACATGACCGGCTGGGGCCAGGACTGGCCGGACGCCTCGACCGTCATCCCGCCGTCCTACGACGGCACCACCATCCAGGACGGCTCGTCGAACTACTCGCACATCAACGACAAGCACGTGAACTCCGAGATCGCCCGCATCACGAAGATCACGGACGTCGCCAAGGCCACCGCCGAGTGGCAGAAGCTGCACCAGTACATCGTGGAGAAGGTCAACCCGGCCGCGCCGGTCTTCTACACCAAGGTGCTCCAGCTCTACGGCTCGAACGTCGGCGGCACGCGCTACAACCTGGACGTCAGCTACGTCGACCCGAACACGCTGTTCCTGAAGAAGTGACGAGAGCGCACCACCTCGTCTGACGAAGGCACTCCGGAGAGCGCGCACACGGCGGAACGCGCGCCCTCCGGGGCCTTCCCAGCCCACCCCTCACACCCACTGCCGCCGCCGTCCTGAGAGCAGCGAACTGCCATGCTTCAATTCCTACTTCGCCGGACGTTCGGCGCTGTTGTCATCCTTGTTCTGCTCAGTGCCTTCACCTTCTTCGTCTTCTTCGGTGCCGGTGACCCGGCCGCGATGTCCTGCGGCAAGAACTGCACCGCGGACAACATCGCGCTGATCCACCAGAACCTCGGCCTCGACAAGCCCCTGACGACCCAGTTCTGGGACTTCATCGTCGGCATCTTCGCCGGCCGCGACTACTCCATCGGGCACTGCAGCGCCCCGTGCTTCGGCTACTCCTTCGCGACCAAGCAGGACGTCTGGTCGACGATGATGGACCGGCTGCCGACCACCGCCTCGCTGGCCATCGGCGGCGCCCTGGTGTTCCTGACCGTGGGCCTGGGCACCGGACTGATCGCCGCCTACAAGCGCGGGTCGTTCCTGGACAAGGCGCTCACCTCGATCTCGATGGTGCTGAGTTCGGCGCAGATCTACATCCTCGGTCCGATCGCGCTCGGCCTCTTCGTCTACAGCGGCATCATGGAGTCCCCCAAGTACGTGGACTTCACCTCGGACCCCGCCGGCTGGTTCATGGGGCTGCTGCTCCCCTGGCTCGTGATGTCGACGATCTTCACCGCGCAGTACACCCGTATGTC
>NZ_SDIG01000258.1:0-6213 GCF_004122755.1 Streptomyces sp. TM32 | reverse complement strand
CTTCACCGTCGACCCGCAGGCCCTCCACCACCGCAACAAGATCACCGCGTACGCCGGCAAGACCCTCCCGCCCCTTGGAGGATTCCATAGAATGGATAGCAGATTTCACTCAGCAGAACGTAGCTCCGTCCACTGGCGCCACCGGGAGAGCACGGCCGACAGTCGACCCGAGGGTTCACAGCCTGGGACAAAGAGGGCCTGACCGGCGGGAACGAGTGCGCAAGACGCCATGTGCCACGGTAAGGGGACCGGTAGGCTGCTCCGATCGGGCCCGGCGCCCGTGAGCCCAGCCGAGACCGAACCGCCCCGCCCGAAAGGAACGCGACGTGCCGTCGTCCAGCGCCAGCACCTCCGCCGCCGAAGCCAAGCCCGCCGGCGGCGGTGTCCAGTCCCTTGAGCGCGCCTTCGACCTGCTCGAGCGGATGGCCGACGCCGGCGGCGAGGTCGGTCTGAGCGAGCTCTCCAGCAGCAGCGGACTGCCGCTGCCCACCATCCACCGACTGATGCGCACCCTCGTCGCCTGCGGCTACGTCCGCCAGCAGCCCAACCGCCGCTATGCCCTCGGCCCCCGGCTGATCCGGCTCGGCGAGAGCGCCTCGCGACTGCTGGGCACCTGGGCCCGGCCGTTCCTGGCCCGCCTCGTCGAGGAGACCGGCGAGACCGCCAACATGGCGCTGCTCGACGGCGACGAGATCGTCTACGTCGCCCAGGTCCCCTCCCGGCACGCCGTGCGGATGTTCACCGAGGTCGGGCGGCGGGTACTGCCGCACTCCACCGGCGTCGGCAAGGCCCTGCTGGCGAACCATTCGTCGGAGGAGGTCCGCGCGCTGCTCAGCCGCACGGGCATGCCCGCCGCGACCGAGAAGACGATCACCGACCCGGACCGCTTCCTCGACGCGCTCGCCGATGTCCGCCGCCTCGGCTACGCGGTCGACGACAACGAGCAGGAGATCGGCGTCCGCTGCCTCGCGGTGCCGGTACCCAACTCCCCCACTTCCGCGGCCATTTCCATCTCCGGCCCGACCGGCCGGGTGTCGGAGGCCGCGACGGACACGATCGTGCCGGTGCTGCAGGACGTCGCGGCCCAGCTGTCGGTGGCGCTGGCGAACCAGGCGCCGGCGTAGCGCGCGCCGGCCGGGCGGGCCTCAGGTCGCGGTCGGCCGGCGGCGGAGACTCGGCTCGGCGCCCCTCAGTGGGGCCGCGGCAGCTCGCCGAACCGGTCGATGCCCTCACGCACTTCGGCCAGCGCGGGCGAGAGCGCGCTCACCGACCCGACCGCCCCGGCGATCAGCAGTAGCGAGCGACGCAGCCGGGGCACCTCGGGCAGGCCGTGGCTCACCATCGCGTCCAAGGCGGCCAGCTCGTCGTCCGCCGCCGTCCGGTCCATCAACTCCCCTGGGAGGACGGCCAGTTGGCGGCGCAGCCGGGCCACGGCCCCGCGTAGCTCATGGACCCGGGGGTCGCCCTCGACCCCGGTCGTTCGTCTGTCACTCTGCAGCTGTTCCACCACGACGGCGTCCTCCGTGGCCGTTGCCCGACCCGCGATGCCGGACAGTTAACGCCACTCTGTGCTGCCCGCGCCATACGGAGAGCGAAAAAAACCGATCACTGGCGGGATTCGTCCGGCGATCGTCCGGCCGGCGCACCCCGCGGATGCGCGGCTCGTACGCCCTCTCACGACCCTGACCTGGGGGAACATGGCCGTCGGGCAGCTTGATGCGGTTACCGTCGACCGGATCCGGGTCCTGCTGCGGGGCGGCGGGGGTGCCGGTCCCGCCACCGGGACCCTGGGGCGGGACCGCGGCGGGGAGGGGCCGCATCCGGCCACCGGCCGGGCCGTGGCATCGCCGACGGGAAACGGGGAGCCTTGCCCGAACAACCGGTTCGGCGGCGGACGTTGCCCCCCGGCACCCTCGGAACGGTCCGCCGCCGCAATGCCCGGATTCGGCTTGATCATGCGTCAGCACATGCGTTCCCCACGGCACCCGATGGCGTGGGCACATCCGATACGAGGCGTATGGCAGGGCGTGATGGAGCATTCTCCCTTTCAAGGAAATATCCGGCATATCACTGGATCGGAGAGTGCCATGGAACCCCACTCCGGCCCCGACACCGGCTCGAACCAGCGTCGGGTCAGCGTCGTACAGCTCATCTGCCGCGCGTACGGCCTGTCCGATGCCTCGGAGATCACGCTGGAGCACATAGACCGTTACGTCGCCGAGCAGCGGCGCATGGAGGAGCGAACGCATCAGCTGCGCGAGCGGTTCCGGCCGCACATTCCCCGCCCTCGCGCGTCGGACGACGCCGCCTGACCCGGCGGGCCACGCTCCACGGTGCCATGAGGTATGCAGTCCTCATGGCACCGACAGCATCGAGAGATCCGGGCGAACCGCCGCTCCGCGCCCGGCCGGACGCCCCTGAGGGGGCCCGGGAAGCCGAACGGCCCGGAGGGCGGGTGGCCGGTCTGCTGCTCGCCGCGGGCGGCGGGCGGCGCCTGGGGGGACGGCCCAAGGCGCTGCTCGACCACCGGGGGCGGCCGCTGATCGAGCACGCCGCGCGGGTCCTGCGGCAGGGCGGCTGCGAGCCCGTCCACATCGTGCTGGGCGCGGCGGCCGATGCCGTACGCGAGCGGGCCGAACTCTCCGCGTACCGCGTCTGGGACAACCCGGACTGGGCCCAGGGCATGGGCTCGTCGCTCCGGGTGGGCCTGGCCGCACTGGCCGGATCGGGGGCGGACGCGGTCGTGGTGTCCCTGGTGGACCAGCCGGGCATCGGCGCCGCGGCGGTGGCGCGGGTGGTGGCGGCGTACGACGGCGGCGGTTCGCTCGCCTCCGCCGCCTACGACGGCCGGCGCGGCCATCCGGTGCTCTTCGGCGCCGACCGCTGGCCGGACATCGCCGCCGGCGCAACGGGCGACCGCGGCGCACGCGCCTACCTCCAGCAGCATGCGGCCGCCCTCACCCTGGTCGAGTGCGCCGACGTCGCGGAGCCGTACGACATCGACACCCCGGAGGATCTGCACCGCCTGGAGTGACCCCGCGCGCCGGCAGGCGCTCGCCGGCCTGGGGAGTAATGGAGAGTGACCGCCGTGGCACCGGGAGCCATTCGATCAGCAGATGTGTCGAGCCGGAGAATCTCGACATCAACAAACCATTGAAGTTCCGCAATAAGGAAACTAGTATCCACTGGTCAGAAGCGCCCTGAACCCAGACGGCGCCCGCAACCGCCCCCCCGGGGCCCGCGGCACCCCGTGCCGCCCGGCGCCCCCGCGGCCACCGGGCACCGCCGATGAATGGAGTGACAGCTCATGTCCGCACCAGCGCCGTCCCCGCTGGCCATCGTCGAAGTCGACCCCGCGCACACCCCCGAACGGCAGGGCGAGGTCCTCACCGACGCCGCGCTCACCTTCGTCGCCGAACTCCACCGACGGTTCACCCCGCGCCGTGACGAGCTGCTCGCCCGCCGCGCCGAGCGCCGCGCCGAGATCGCCCGCACCAGCACCCTGGACTTCCTGCCCGAGACCGCGCGGATCCGCGCCGACGACAGCTGGCGGGTCGCCGAGGCGCCCGCCGCGCTCAACGACCGCCGGGTGGAGATCACCGGTCCCACCGACCGCAAGATGACCATCAACGCGCTCAACTCGGGCGCCAAGGTCTGGCTCGCCGACTTCGAGGACGCCTCCGCCCCGACCTGGGAGAACGTCGTCTCCGGTCAGCTGAACCTGATCGACGCCTACGAGCGGCGCATCGACTTCACCGACCCGGCGTCCGGCAAGTCCTACGCCCTCAAGCCCGCCGGGGAACTCGCCACCGTCGTCATGCGGCCGCGCGGCTGGCATCTGGACGAGCGGCACCTGCAGTTCGAGGGCCGGCCGGTCCCCGGCGCGCTGGTCGACTTCGGCCTCTACTTCTTCCACAACGCCAAGCGCCTGCTGGACCTCGGCAAGGGACCGTACTTCTACCTGCCGAAGACCGAGTCGCACCTGGAGGCCCGCCTCTGGAACGACATCTTCGTCTTCGCCCAGGACTATGTCGGCATCCCGCAGGGCACGGTGCGCGCCACCGTCCTCATCGAGACCATCACCGCCGCGTACGAGATGGAGGAGATCCTCTACGAGCTGCGCGACCACGCCTCGGGGCTGAACGCCGGCCGCTGGGACTATCTCTTCTCCATCGTCAAGAACTTCCGTGACGGCGGCGCCAAGTTCGTGCTGCCCGACCGCAACGCGGTCACGATGACGGCACCGTTCATGCGCGCCTACACCGAACTCCTCGTCCGCACCTGCCACAAGCGCGGTGCGCACGCCATCGGCGGCATGGCGGCCTTCATCCCCAACCGCCGGGACCCCGAGGCCAACGAGCAGGCCCTGGCCAAGGTCAAGAACGACAAGGACCGCGAGGCCGGCGACGGTTTCGACGGCTCCTGGGTCGCCCACCCCGACCTGGTCCCCGTCGCCCGCGCCTCCTTCGACGCGGTGCTCGGCGACCGGCCGAACCAGAAGGACCGGCTCCGCGAGGACGTCGACGTCAAGGCCGCGGATCTGATCGCGATCGACTCCCTGGACGCCAAGCCCACCTACCAGGGCCTGGTCGACGCCGTGCAGGTCGGCACCCGCTACATCGAGGCCTGGCTGCGCGGACTGGGCGCCGTCGCGATCTTCGGCCTGATGGAGGACGCCGCCACCGCCGAGATCTCCCGCTCCCAGATCTGGCAGTGGGTCGACGCCGGTGTCGTCTTCGAGAACGGGGAACGGGCCACCGCGGAGCTGGTGCGCCGGGTCGCCGCGGAGCAACTGGCCGCGATCCGCGCCGAGGTCGGCGAGCAGGCCTTCGCCTCCGGCCGCTGGCAGCAGGCCCATGACCTGCTGCTCCGGGTCGCCCTGGACACGGACTACGCGGAGTTCCTGACGCTGCCGGCGTACGAACTGCTGCGCTGACGCCGTCACCCGGCACATCCGGGGGCCGGTACGGACCGCCGCGGCGCGGACCGTGCCGGCCCTTGGCATTTCGGCTCGCGGCCTGGCGGACCGCCTCCCGCGCGCACGACGACGCCGCCGATGACGCTCCGTCAGTTCGACGCTCCGGCACGGTAGGTCGCGGCGTACTCGGCCATGAAGGCGGCCTCGGCGAGCAGGGCGCCGCGCAGTTCGGACCGCAGCACCCGCTCGTTGGGACCGTGCAGACCGCAGAGGCTGTCCTCGGCGCCGAAGAGCAGGATCTCGGCGTCCGGTACGGCCCTGGCCAGGCCGTTGACCAGGGGCACGGAGCCACCGCTCGCGGCGTGCACGGGGTCGGTGCCCCAGGCGCGGCGCAGTGCGGTGCGGGCGGCGCGGTAGGCGGGCCCGTCGGCGGCGGCTTCGTAGCCGGGCCCCGCGTCGCCCGCGGTGACGGTGAGCGGGATGCCGTACGGGCGCAGCCGTTGCAGATGGCGGATGAGCGCGGCCTGCGCCTCGCGCGGGTCCTGCCGGGGGTGGACGCGGAGGTTGAGCTTGGCGCGGGCGTACGGGACCACCGCGGCGGCGGCACGGTCGACGGGCGGCGCGTCCAGGCCGATGACGGTGACGGCGGGGCCGCTCCACAGCCGTTCGCCGAGGCCGCCGGAGCCGAGCAGCGGGGTGCCGTGCGCGACCCCGGCCACCTCGCGGAATTCGTCGTCGGTGAAGGCGGTGCCGTCCCACGGCTCGCGGCGCAGGCCGTCGACGGCGACGTCGCCGTGCACGTCGTGCAGGGTCGCCAGGGCCTTGAGCAGGACGAGCAGCGCGTCGGGGGCGGCGCCGCCGTACTCGCCGCTGTGCACGGCGGCCCGGAGGGTGCGGACCTCGACGACGACCACGGCGGAGCCGCGCAGGGCGGTGGTCAGGGTGGGCGTGCCGGGGCGGATGTTGCCGGTGTCGGCGATGATCATCGCGTCGCAGGCGAAGAGGTCGGGCTCGGTGGGCGGGTAGTCGTCGAAGGCGCTGCCGTACTCCTCCTGACCCTCGAAGACGATCCTGATGCCGACCGGCGGGCGGCCGCCGTAGGCCCGCAGCGCACCGATGTGGACCATGAGGTTGGCCTTGTCGTCGGCGATGCCGCGGGCGCGGATGCCGCCCTCGATGTCGGTGGGTTCGAAGGGCGGGGAGTGCCAGAGCCGCTCCTCGCCGGGCGGCTGGACGTCGTAGTGGCCGTAGAGGAGAACGGTGGGGGCCTCGGGGGTGCGCCTGTGTACGGCAGC
>NZ_SDIG01000257.1:0-6252 GCF_004122755.1 Streptomyces sp. TM32 | reverse complement strand
TCCGCCTACCTCTACCAGGGCGAGGAACTGGGCCTGCCCGAGGTCACCGACCTGCCCGACGAGGTCCGCCAGGACCCCTCCTTCTTCCGGGCCGCGGGCCAGGAGGGCCTGCGCGACGGCTGCCGGGTGCCGCTCCCGTGGAGCGGCGACACGGCCCCGTACGGCTTCGGCACCGGCGGCAGCTGGCTCCCGCAGCCCGCCGACTGGGCCGCGCTCACCGTCGAGGCCCAGACCGGCGACCCGGACTCGACCCTGGAGCTGTACCGCACCGCCCTGTCCCTACGACGGACACATCCCGCCTTGGGCGCGGGCGAGTCGGTGGAGTGGCTGGACGCCCCCGAGGGTGTCGTGGCCTTCCGCCGCCCCGGCGGCCTGGTCTGCACGGTCAACACGACCCAGGCTCCGGTCCGCCTCGCCGCCCCCGGCACCCGGATCCTCCTCTCCTCCCGTCAACTGGAGCTCTCTGACGCCGACTTCGTGCTGTTGCCCGCCGACACCACCGTCTGGTGGCAGGAGTGACCCTGCCCGACGCCCATGCCACCCCCCGGCTCTCCGACATCGCCGGCCAGGCGCGGGTCAGCGAGGCCACCGTCAGCCGGGTCCTGAACGGCAGGGCGGGCGTCGCGGCGAGCACCCGGCAGCGGGTGCTCGCCGCGCTCGACGTGCTCGGCTACGAGCGTCCCGTACGGTTACGCCGCCGCAGCGCGGGCCTGGTCGGCCTCGTCATCCCGGAACTCACCAACCCGATCTTCCCGGCCTTCGCCCAGATCATCGAGCAGTCACTGGCCGGCCACGGCTACACCCCGGTGCTTTGCACCCAGATGCCGGGCGGCGCCACCGAGGACGAACTCGTCGAGCAGCTGGAGGAGCGCGGCGTCACCGGCATCGTGTTCCTGTCGGGGCTGCACGCGGACACCCGCGCCGACCCCACCCGCTACGCCCGGCTGGCGTCCTGCGGCGTCCCGTTCGTCCTGATCAACGGCTACAACGACCGCATCGACGCGCCGTTCGTCTCACCCGACGACGGCGCGGCGGCCCGGATGGCGGTACGCCACCTCGCCGAGCTGGGGCACGAGCGGATCGGGCTCGCCGTCGGCCCGGCCCGCTACGTGCCCTCCCGCCGCAAGGCCGAGGGCTTCGCGGCGGCGCTGGAGGAGTCGTTCGGCCTGTCGAGGGGGCAGGCCGAACGACGCGTCCAGCACACCCTGTTCAGCGTCGAGGGCGGCCACGCGGCTGCTGCCGCACTGCTCGACGACCAGGACTGCACCGGCATCGTCTGCGGCAGCGACCTGATGGCGCTGGGCGTCGTCCGCGCGGCCCGCCAGCGGGGTCTGGACGTCCCCGGCGATGTCTCGGTCATCGGCTTCGACGACTCCCAGCTGATCGCCTTCACCGACCCGCCGCTGACCACCGTCCGCCAGCCGGTCCAGGCGATGGCGACCGCCGCGGTCGGCGCCCTCATCGAGGAGATCCACGAGCGCGCCCAGGGACGGGGAGCCCCGGTCCGGCGCACCGAGTTCATCTTCCAGCCGGAACTCGTCGTACGGGGATCGACGGGCCCGGCCGGGACCTGACCTCCGGCTCATGGCCGCGATGGCGCCGCAGCGACCACGACGGCTCTGACCTGCTTAAACCGTGGTTCACCCCTGCACGTCTCGTGGTAGGGCGGGGGCGGTGTTGTGGCTCCCCGTGGGGTGCGCGGGCTCGACCACAGAGTTGTGGCCGGGGCGTCGACACCGGGCCGCTGCCGTGTCTCGAATGGCTGAAACCGGCGGGGCAAGCCGGGCATAAGCAGTGTTCGGGAAATAGGGAGTCACGCCATGACGAATTCAGCCTCCTCCCTGCGCGCAGGGTCCAGCCGGAAGATCAGAAGGGCCGTGATGCTGGCCGCGGCCATAGCTGTCACGGCTCCCTTGGTGGGCACTGCGCCACCGGCCGCGGCTGCCGACGCCCCAAAGATCGACAAGGACAAGGTGTACGGGTCGGAGCAGGACATCGTCGCCAGGATGGAGGGGACGGATGGGCTGAAGGACAAGGATGGGAACCCGGTGCGCGGGTATGCGCCCATCGAGCAGTCCGAGAGCGTGATGGGCTACCCCAAGGGCATCGACCGGGACAAGGACAACAAGGTCATGCCCGTCTACAAGGACGATGTGCAGGCCCAGTACGACGCCAAGCAGGCGGTCGTGGACGCCAAGGCGGCGGCGAAGAAGTACGCGGAGGACACGACGAACCACCCCGCGCCTTTGCGGGAAGTGGCCAAGCAGCTGGCGGATTCGACCCTCACCGATCCCTTCGTCACCAAGGACACCAACGACGACAAGCTCTTTGCGAAGGGCACCGAGGGCCCCGCCGAGGACTACTGCGCGGGCAAGATGCCCAAATACGCCGACGAGCCGCCGCAGAATGCCGCCAAGGCGAATCCGTGCGTCTTCGTCGGCAAGCTCGACAAGAAGGACGGCTCCAAGTACCCCAAGGTGGATGGCGGCTCCGGCATCGCAGGCGGGGGGAAGAAGACATACTCGGTCGAGACGCAGAGCACGGAGGAGGACAGCACGACCTCAGGCTGGTCGGCGGGTGGCAAGCTTACGACCAAGGTCACCAGCACTCCCGCGGGAGACAAGGGGGGAGCGGCGCCAGAGGTCAGTGGTGAGGTCAGCTTCACCTACAGCTACTCCTCCACCACCACCAACAAGGTGATGACCTCACAGAAGGATCAAACCGAGGTCGAGTTCCCGAGCGACAAGAAGGGGAGTCTGCAAGGCCGGCGCGACGGCGCGTACTACATCGGCTGGATCATCGCCCGCAAGGTCAATCACAAGATCCTCGATGACAACGTGGGCCAGGAGCAACTGGTCGCCATTCCCGCCCGGGTCTACGTCCAGTCTCCCCAGTCCAGCACCTCCGTCACCTACTTCAAGTACCAGGAGTAGGAGTGACCGGGTCAGCGAGCAGCCCCTGCCTGGGCGGCGTACGCAACGAACGCCGCCCAGGCCCGCGCCGGTACGGCGAGCCGCGGCCCGTCCTTGTCCTTGGAATCGCGGATGTGGATGGTGGTGGGGGAGGGGGCTATCTCGATGCAGTCACCGTCGCCCCCACTGCTGTAGCTGGACTTCCGCCAGGAGAGGGCTACTTCGATGCAGTCGCCGTCGCCGCTGCTGCTGTAGCTGCTTTTGAACCAAGCCAGATCGGTGGTGTTCATAGCGCTCCTCGCATCTGCTTCAGCAGGCTCAAGGAGTCATCAAGGGAGAGAGCCTGCGAGCGCATCCTGGCATACCGCATCTGGAGGACGCTGACCTCTTTCGGGTCGGAAATGAACAGGCCACCTCGTTGGCCCTCGTTGTAGGCGAACCACTGGTTCTCTGGGGTCTCCAGCAGCTGCATGGGGCCTGCCAACCCGGCGTGAGTCTCCCGCACGAGCGGCATGACCTGGATCTCCACGTTCCGCGCCTCGGCGACCTGCAAGATGTGGTCGATGAGTTCCCGGGCGACCTCCACTCCTCCCGTACGCCGCAGGAACAGATGCTCCTCCAGGATGAAGCTGTACGCCGTGTTCGGTCGCTCCCGCAGCAGCCGCTGGCGTTCTGCCCGCGCCGCCCACTGTGTCTCGATCTGGTGGTCGTTCAGCGGCGGAAGCTGCTCCGTGAACAGGGCTCGCGCGTATGCCTCGCTCTGCAACAGCCCTGGAATCAACCGGCATTCGTACGTGTAAAGACTGATCGCCTGCTCCTCCAACGCCGCCCACTGCCGGAACCACGCCGCAATCCCCGGCTTCCGCGCCAGATGGATGGCCGCCGCCCGTAATACCCCGAACGCATCCAGCACCTCCTCCGCCCGCTCGATGAAATCGGGTGGCGGCAGCCGTCGCCCCTGCTCGATCGAGGCCACGGTCTGCGGCGAGAACCGCACCAGCGGGGCCAAGCCCTCCTGCGTCAGCCCCGCCCGTTCCCGAAAAGCCTTGACCACGGCCCCGAATGTCTTGAGGCTGTCAGTGGATTCCGGTTCACCGCTGCCCGTACCGCCGGTCATGTCCCGCACCTCCATGCGCTCGTCCGGCTTCCGCCCAACCCACCCATGGTTACGCTCCGTTACGTGTACTGTCCACCCCCTGTGCCCGTACGCTGACCCTCCGTACGGGCCAGGGTCCTGGTCATGCGGCAGAAACGGGCGGCACCGTAGGGGCATGCCAGTCCACGTCTCCCCTTCGGCGGACCATCTCGCGGTCACCGTACGTGTGTTCAGCCAGCGCTTCAGTGCCACCCGCCGCGGCGCCCGGCTCGCCCGGCGGCTCGCCGTGCAGCAACTCGACGCCTGGGGCTTCCCCTACGGCGGTGAGGTATCCGACTCCGTCGGCCTGATCGTCGGCGAACTCGCCGCCAACGCCGTGATCCACGGCCGCGTACCCGGCCGTGACTTCGAACTGCGCCTGAGGGAACTGCCCGGCTCCGACCGTCCGGGCACCCTCCGGATCGAGGTCGCCGACACCCGTACGGAGAAGCGTCCGCCGGACCCCGGGGCCTTAGCGCCGCCACCGCCGGACTCCGAGGCCGGCCGTGGGCTGGTCCTCGTGACCGCGCTCGCGTCCCGCTGGGGCGTCCTCGACCGGCAGCCGGTCGGCAAGATCATCCATGCCGAACTGGACCTCTGGCGTGGGGATGAGGCGTGACGGCCGGACGCTCAGGGGCGAGCGTCGGGCGGGGAGGCCAGCGAGGCGGTGACCACCACCTGCTCCGCGCATCCGACCGCGCGCAACGCATCGCCGACGACCTCGACCAGCCACACGGCGACATCCGGAGACCACTCCGGCGCCCGGCAGGCGAACCGCATCACGCCCCGCTCGCGGCCCTTGTTGTAGCCGTGCTCGCCGTCCACGTCCGCCATGCCGGACAGATCGAGCCGACCGGCGGCGACGTCGACTTCCGCGAGGTCACCGAGTCGCTCCCGGACGGCGTCGCGC
The DNA here is from genome assembly GCF_004122755.1 of Streptomyces sp. TM32. Lineage (NCBI taxonomy): Bacteria > Bacillati > Actinomycetota > Actinomycetes > Kitasatosporales > Streptomycetaceae > Streptomyces > Streptomyces sp. TM32. The sequence continues at coordinate 1,295 of NZ_SDIG01000257.1, read as the reverse complement.
ACGGCCGTCTCCTTGCCCCACCCCGCCTGGCCGGTAGCGGCGGTGACGCTCACCGGCACCGACGCGGACGGGTCGGCGAGAGCGAACCACTTCCGCATCGCCTCCAGGTCGTCGGAGGCATCACCGACGAGCTCGTGCAGCGGGAGGACGGCATGCAGCCCGGTGAACCGGACGCGCCCGAGCCGGTTCATCGCGTCCGACAGGATGCGCGCCACGTGAAGGACGGGGAGTCGCGGCTCCCGGACATCGTTCGGGATGTCCGCCGACATCCATGCCAGCTCCCGGACCCGACCGTCCTGCGTCCAGTCCCCACCGGCCAGGCAGTCGGCCCAGCGCCCCGGGTCCTGGACGATACGGGCCTCGCCCCAGCCCTGGTACTTGTAGGTCCAACCGCCGGTGGAGTACCAGCCGTAGGCCTCCGACCTGCGCATGGCCAGGTCGTACAGTTCGCTTCCGGTGTCCTCGCAGGTGAGGTGCGACGTCCACGGATACCGGTCGAGTACTCCGTGCAAGGCAACAAGCGTCTCGTAGTACACGCCAAGGGCCTTTCTGTACCCGACCGGCTTCCGAGCGCGGCCGGTGCTAGATGCCGCAGTACAGCGTCTGCGTCTTGGTCACGAGCTTCTCGGGGCTGTCCGGATAGCCGACGATGTCCGCGTCAACCACCGTACGGAAGTGGTTCTTCGCGATCAGGTTGGTGCACTTCCAGTTGGCGACCGCCCGCTTGTTGCTTCCGCCGCCCGGCGGAACGGTCTTGACTCCCTTGTCGAGAGTCTTCCACCCGTGGGACGTTTCGACCTGCAGCCAGATGGTGATCTTGGCGTGTGTCGCCGGGCCGTCGATCTTCTTCCACCAGCCGTGCGCGTTGACCGTGTTCCGCACGGTGTGTGAGAAGTGGGCGTAGTCGCCCTTGGTCAGGAAGCCGTGCGGGGCTTGGACGCCTTGGGCGTCGATCGCCTGGTAGCTGTGTGCCGGCTTGCTGTGGTCGTCGGCATGGGCCGGCATGGTCGAAGCGGCGGCCAGCAGAACGGCCAGCACGGCCGATGCTCCGCCGATACGGATCTTCACGATGATTCCCCCTAGTTTGGTCGCGTACATGGCGCGCCGCGACGAATCCAACCACGCCACCCGACTCCGCACAATTGTTTTGAATCTTGAGATGAATCTCAAGGTGTGTGCAGATGTGGTGAGTTGGGCGTAGGGGCGTGGGGGCGTGGGGGCGTGGGGTGAAGGACATGGGTCATGGTTCTAGCCGCGACGATTCGGAGGTGCAAGACCTTACGCAAGACATTGCA
>NZ_SDIG01000256.1:0-6261 GCF_004122755.1 Streptomyces sp. TM32 | reverse complement strand
TCTACGTCGAACGGCTGCGGGCGGCGCAGGAAGCCGGCCAGGTGGCCGCCGGTATCGACGTACGGGTGGGCGTCGAGGGTGGTGGCGGCGACGTAGCTGAACTTTTCGTCCTCGTACGGCAGGGAGCCGCCCTTGACCTGGCGGTGGAGGGAGGAGCGGCTGACCCTGGCGGAGAAGTGGCACCAGTCTTCCCCAGCTACCGCTGGGGGTGCCCCCACCCTCCGGACAAGCGGGACGATGGGGCAGGTGTCGCTGTGCGGGCAGGGGGCGACGATGCGTAGGCCGGCGTCGGTGAGCTGGGTGCGGGCCTCGCGGATGCGGAGGTAGCCGTCGGGGGTGCCGGGTTCGATGAGGACGACGGCGCGGGCGGTGGCCGCGGCGGCGACGACGGCGCGGCGGTCCTCGGGGCGGAGTTCGCCCAGGACGTACGAGACGGTGACCAGGTCCGTGCCGGGCGGGACGGTGAGGCCCTCGCCGATGGTCGCGCGCTGCCACCGGGTGTCGGGCAGGACCCCCTCGGCCAGTTCGCGGCCGAGGTCGAGGGCGGGCTGGGCCCAGTCCAGGACGGTGCTGCGCGGGTCGTCCCAGGTGGCGGCGGTGGCCCAGGTGGCGGCGCCGGTGCCGCCGCCGATGTCCAGATGGGTGGCCGGCGACCAGTCGGGGACCCGGGCGGCGAAGGCGGCCAGCGCGGCGCGGACGGCTTCGAAGGTGGCCGGCATGCGGTAGGCGGCGTACGCGGCGACATCGGCGCGGTCCCGCAGGACCGGGGCGTCGGTGGGGGTGCGGCCCCGGTAATTGCTGATCAGGCGGTCGACCGCCTGCGCGGCCTGCGTGGGCGGCAGGCCGTCGAGCAGGCCCGCCAGCGCGGCGCGCAGTTCCTCGTGCATGGCGGAAATTCTACGGGCGCCCCCGCCTGCCCCGGCCGCTCAGGCGCCGCAGGCCACCGCGCGGGCCAGCCGGGTGGCGGCCGCGGCGCGCGGCGCGCTGCCGCCGTTGCGCCGGCGGGGGTGGACGGTGTTGGCGAGGAGGATCAGGAAGGTATCGGTGGCGCGGTCGAGGACCAGGCTGGTGCCGGTGAAGCCGGTGTGGCCGGCGGCGCCGCGGCCCGCCAACTCGCCCATGAAATACGGCTGGTCGACGCCGAAGCCGAGGCCGGGCGGGTCGAGCAGGGCGGCGACCCCGTCCGGGCCGAGGATCCGGGTGGTGCCGTAGACGCCGCCGTTGAGCAGGGTGCGGCACAGTACGGCGAGGTCCTGGGCGGTGGCGAAGAGGCCCGCATGGCCGGCCACGCCGCCCAGTGCCCAGGCGTTCTCGTCGTGCACCTCGCCGCGGACCATCCCGCGGTCCGCCTTGGCCCAGGGTCGCCGCTGGTCCTCGGTGGCCGCCACGCCCTGCGGTGCCAGCGGGCCGTAGGAGGTGCTGGCCATGCCCAGCGGGCCGGTGATGCCGTCGCGGACCAGGGCGTCCAGCCGCTGCCCGGTGCGGTGCTCCAGGACGAGCTGGAGGGCGATGAGGTTGAGGTCGGAGTAGCGGGGGGCGCCGGCGGGGCGGCCGCTGGGGGCCGCCGCCTCCGCCCACAGGAGCGCCAGTTGGGCGGCGCGGTCCCGGAGGTCGTGGAAGGGCAGCTCGGGGGCGAGTCCCGAGGTGTGGGTCAGGAGCTGCCGGACGGTGATGCCGGGGGCGAAGGCGGGCAGATCGGTCCGAACCTCGTCGTCCAGGGCCAGCCGGCCGCGTTCGATCTGCTGGACCGCGGCGACGGCGGTGAAGAGCTTGCTGACCGAGGCCAGGTCGAAGACCGTGCCCACCCGCATCGGCTCCCACCGGTCGCGCGGCAGATCGAGGCCGCGGTCCCGCTCGGGGTCGTAGGCCCGGTAGCGCAGCGCCCAGCCCGCGGCGGCCTCGGCGACGACGACCGGGCCGCGGCCGGCCAGCACCACGACGCCCGGGCACCAGGGCGGGCGGCCCTCGGGAAGCGCTCGCACGCCGCGGACCAGCCGTTCCACCCAGGCGGTGTCGAGCCCTGCCCGGGCCGGGGTGCCGTAGGTGAGTCTCGGTGCGTTCAGAGCCTGGTCCTCTCGCCGGCCGTGCTCGCGGTGCTCTCCCCCCTACGCTGCCACGGGCGGCACAGTCCCAGGAAGCTGACGAGCGCCAATACGGCGCAGGAAAGCTGTACGAGCGCCATCGGTACGGCCGTCCGCTCCCCCGCGATGCCCACCAGCGGGGAGGCCACCGAGCCGAGGAGGAAGGTGGAGGTGCCCAGCAGCGCGGAGGCGGAGCCGGCGGCGTGCGGGGTGCGCAGCAGCGCCAGGGTGTTGGTGCTCGGCATCACCAGCCCCATCGCGGCCATGAGGACGAAGAGGCCGGCGGCCACCGGGACCAGGCCGACGTGGCCGAAGACCCCCGAGGACATCGCGAGCAGCGCACCCGCGGCGAGCGCGACCACGGCCAGCCCGGTGCCCAGCACCTTGTCGAGACCGACCCGGCCGACCAGCAGCTTGCCGTTGATCTGGCCGACCGTCACCAGGCCGACGGAGTTGAGGCCGAAGAGCAGGCTGAAGGTCTGCGGGGACGCGCCGTAGATCTCCTGGACGACGAACGGCGAGGCGGAGATGTAGGCGAAGAGCGCGGCGAAGGCGAAGGCGCCGACCAGGAGGTAACCGGAGAAGACCCGGTCGGCGAGCAGATCGCGCATGGTGCGCAGGGCCGCGCCGAGACCGCCGGGGTGCCGGCGCTCCGGCGGGAGGGTCTCCTTCAGCGTGCGCCAGACGAGGAGGGTGAGCGCCACCCCGACGGCGGTGAGGACGACGAAGACGCCGCGCCAGTCGGTGATCCGGAGGATCTGGCCGCCGATGAGGGGCGCGACGACCGGTGCCACGCCGGAGATCAGCATCAGGGTGGAGAAGAAGCGGGCCATCGCGACGCCGTCGTACAGATCGCGGACCACGGCCCGGGCGATGACGATGCCCGCCGCGCCGGCCAGGCCCTGCAACAGGCGGAAGGCGATCAGGACTTCGGCGTCGGTGGCGAGGGCGCACAGGGCGGTCGCCAGGATGTAGATCACCATGCCGGCCAGCAGCGGGCGGCGGCGTCCCCACTTGTCGCTCATCGGGCCGACGATCATCTGCCCCAGGGCCATGCCCGCCAGGCAGGTGGTGAGGGTGAGCTGGACGGTGGCGGCCGGGCTGTGCAGGGCGGCGGTCACCTGCGGCAGCGCCGGCAGATACATGTCCATGGAGAGTGGCGGGACCGCCGTGAGCCCGCCGAGGACGAGGGTGACGAGGAGGCCGGCGCGGCGGGCCGCGGCGGGTGCTGCCGGCGCGGCCCGCCCGGTTATGGCGGGCTGGTCTGTGGTCTCGGCCGTACCGGGGCCGGGCTCCGTCATGAAGGTCTCCACGGGTCATCGAGGGGCTGCACCATGGTGGCACGCACCGGACGGCTCACGGCCGGTTCCCAGCCCGTCTTTTGACCGGAATCCGGCGGCGGATGGTCCTAGGACCAATGTCCTGGATCAGGCCGCCGGCTTGGTGCCCGGTCGTCTGCCTCCGCCTCGGGGAGGCCGGTCGGCTGCCCTCCACCTCTGGGAGGCCGGTCGTCTCCGGGAAGCCGGTGGCCGAGGTGAGCGCCGGTGGTCAAGGCGAGCGCCGGTCGCCAGGGGGAGCCGTCAGCGCCCGCCGAGTGCGGACCGGCCCGCAACGGACTCCGCCGGACAAGCACGGCAACCGGCCCTGGCTCCGTAGGATCCGGGACATGGCTGAACTGATGGGGCGCGACGGCACCTGGACCTTCGACGGCGAGGTCATACGGATCGTGCCGGGGAGCGAGCGCGGGGTGCACAAACTGCGCCAGTATCTCGGCGAGTTCACGGTGCCGCTGGCCGCCGTGGCCAAGATCGCCTACGAACCGGCCCGCAAGGGCGGCCGGCTGCGACTGCGGCTGCGGGACGGCGCGGACCCGCTGCTCCAGGTCACCAGCGGCAGCCTGCCGGACGACGCCAGCCCGTACCAGGTGACGGTGGACCCCGGACGGGCCGACGTCGCCGAGTACTTCGTCGACACCGTGCGGCAGGCCCTGACGCTGGAGCAGATTCCCGACGGGCCCACCGACCGCTATCTGCTGCCGGGCCCGCCGGTACCGCTGACGGCCGCCGGGGTCGACGGCATCGCCACCTTCGACGGCGAGCGGGTGCATCTCGAATGGCGCTGGAACACCAGCGAGACCAAGCGGCGGTGGGGTCCACGGGACTTCACGCTGACCGGTCTGGAAACGGTGGAGTGGCAGGCCCCCTCCGGCCTGGAATCGGGCTATCTCCGCTTCCGGCTGTACGGGGCGGCCGAGCAGCCGGCGCCGGAGCGCGACCCCAACTCCCTTGAGCTGTGGGGATTCAAGAAGGAGAGCGGCACGACCGCACTGCTGGCGGCCGCGGTCGCGGTACGGCTGCCGCATCCGTCGGCCGGCCCGCCGCAGGCCCGTACAGCCGGCCTGCCGCAGACCGATACGGCCGGGATCCTGGCGGCGCCCGCCGCGACGGCCCGGCCGACGGGAGCTCCCGCGGCGCTCGCCCCGCCCGCCGGCAACGCGCCCACGGAGGAGGCGCCCGCCGCGACGGCGCCCGCCGCCACCGCGCCCGCCACCGCCGACGACCATGACGCGCTGCTGCGCCGGCTGCGCGAGCTGGGTGAACTGCGCCGCGACGGCATTCTCACCGAGGAGGAGTTCACCGCGACGAAGGCCGCCATCCTGGCACGCTTCCACCCCGCGGGCTGAGTCGCCGCGGCGGCGGCCCGGTCGTCGCCGGTACGCCGTTTACGCTGCCGCCATGGCACAGAACACACAGCGGGCACGGGCAGCGCAGGCGACGTCGACGGCACGGGCGGGGCAGGTCGGCGGGACGGCGACGGCGGACCGGCCCACGCTGCCGGCCCCGTCCTCGCGGCCCGGACAGCGCGCACAGACGGCGTCGGTCGCCCAGGAGGCGCGGCGGAGCGGGGCCGCACCCCGGAAGGTGGCGGTGGTCACCGGCGCCGGATCCGGCATCGGACGGGCGGTCGCCCAGGCGCTGTCGGACGCCGACTGGACGGTGGTGCTGGCCGGCCGGCGCGCCGAGGCCCTGGCGGAGACCGCCCGTCTGGCGGGCCTCACTACCCCCGAAAGCCCCGCCCTCATGGCGGTGCCGACCGATGTCACCCGCCCCGAACAGGTCGACGCCCTCTTCGCTGCCGTCCAGGAGCGGTTCAGCCGGGTCGATCTGCTCTTCAACAACGCGGGCACCTTCGGCAGGACCGTGCCGCTCGACGAGCTGGCCTACGAGGACTGGCGCACGGTGGTGGACACCAACCTCACCGGCGCCTTCCTGTGCGCACAGGCCGCCTTCCGCGCGATGAAGACCCAGGACCCGCAGGGCGGCCGGATCATCAACAACGGCTCCGTCTCCGCCCACGCCCCGCGCCCGGACTCCATCGCCTACACCGCCACCAAGCATGCGGTCACCGGGCTGACCAAGTCGCTCTCCCTGGACGGCCGTCCGTACCGCATCGCCTGCGGCCAGCTCGACATCGGCAACGCGGCGACCGAGATGACCGGCCGGATGCAGACCGGTATCCGGCAGGCCAACGGCCAGCTGGCGGTCGAGCCGGTGATGGACGCGGCGGACGTCGCCCGCACGGTCGTCCACATGGCGGCGCTGCCGCTGGAGGCCAATGTGCAGTTCGCCACCGTGATGGCGACGAACATGCCCTACATCGGGCGGGGTTGAGGCAGCTTTCGGCCAGGACGGCGGGGTTCGGGCGAAGTTGCGCCACCGCGCCGTTCCGGGCGCCGAATCCTGGTACGACCCCTGCCCTCCTGCCGTCTCCAGTGGCACCCTTACCCCGGATCCGCACCGCTCCTGCCGGGCCGCCGTCGCGCGGCCCGTCCCCCACGGCCGCGCGCAGCTGCCGCGCGGCCCCCGCAGAAGGAGTTACGCGTGAGACGAACCGTACGTGTCACAGCGGAAGTTCACGCCATACCGACCCCGCCCCCCGTGCGCAGATCCCGGGCCGCCCTGGGGGCCTTGACTGCCGCCGGCACGCTGCTCGCCCTGCTGCTCCCCGCCGCCCCGGCCGGCGCCGCCGACGTGGACCACGGCCACCGCTCCCCCGCCCCGCAGACCGCCCTCGACGCCTTCTGGACGGCGGACCGGATGCGCGCCGCCGAGCCCCTGGATCTCGCCACCCCTGCGCCGCGGTCCACGGCCGCGGTCCGGCACGGCGCCCCGCTCACGGT
>NZ_SDIG01000255.1:0-6512 GCF_004122755.1 Streptomyces sp. TM32 | reverse complement strand
TCGACGGGGTGTCACCGGCGGACCCCGCTCCCACGCGGCCGTCCCCCGGTGACACCCCGTCGAAGCCGGCTCCGAAACCGCCGCTCCCCTCGCTGACGACCTACCAACTCAACCAACTGGACCACGACTTCATGGGCGACGGCAGCAAGCCGGAGGTGCGCAGCGGGAGCGGCTGGCTGTGGCCGCGGCGGGCGCCGGCGATCGGCGGCACGACGTACGCGCACGGGGTGAGCGTGCCCGCGCTGTCCTCGGTGACCATCGACCTCAACCGCTCGTGCACCGCGTACGACGCCGTCGTGGGCGTCGACGATCTGAGCATGGGGCCGGGGGCGCTGCGCTTCTCGGTCTACGCGGACGGGGTACCGCTGTGGCGTTCGCCGGCGGTGCGCCGTACGGAGGCCGGGGTTCCGGTGCATCTCCCGCTGGCGGGCCACCACACGCTGCAGCTGGTGACCGAGCCGGCGGGGCCCGGTGCGGTGGCGCTCGGGGACTGGGCGGAGTCGACGATCAGCTGTCGTTGAGCGGGCGTGCCGCCTCCCGGCCGCCGGGATCCGGTGCCGGCAACGGCTGCTGAGCCGGGGTCGGCCGGGAACGACTGCGCTGAGGTCGGCCGGGAACGACTGCGCCCCGGCTCAGGACAGTCGCGCCCGGGGGACCACCCCGCCCGCGACCGCCTTCTGGCGCGGCGCCCCCGCCCCCGTCCAGCACGTCCCCCGCCGGGTCACCAGCCGCCGCAGCCACAGTTCCGTGGAGACCAGCTCGGCCAGCCCGTCCATGGGCAGTGCCGCGCCCTCCGCCGCGTCCCGCAGCGCCTTGCGGACCACCCGCGCCTCCACCAGCCCCGCATCGGCCAGCAGCGGCGCGTCGAAGAGCCGCACCAGCTCCCCTATGGCGCCGCGCAGCCCGGTGCGTACCTCTGCCGCATGGGTGAGGTGCGAGGCGGCGCCCCAGCCGGACGGCAGATCCCGTACGCCGGCCCCGGCCAGTACGGAGCGCAGCACGGTGGCCCGCGCCCCCGGCTGCACCCGCAGGGTGTCCGGCAGGGCGCGGCAGGCGAGCACCACCTGGTTGTCGAGGAAGGGAGCGTGGAGCCGCTGGCTGCGGACCTCGGCCGCCTGCTCGAAGACGCGGTGGTCCGCCGCCTGACGGGCCAGCGCGGCACGGGCGCGGCGCTCCCCGGGGCGGCTCACGCCGGGCGCGCGGTGCACCGCCTCGCCCAGCCGAACCGATACTTCTGCCAGCGCCTCCCCCGTCAGCCAGCGCGCCGCGGGACCCGGGCGGCACCAGGCGAGCGCCGCCAGCGAGGCGTCCACGGCACCGCCGGCCACCGGCTCGTCGGCGAACTGCCGCTCCAGGAGGCGGCGCGCCGTGTCGGCGATACCGGCGGCGTAGGGGGTCCGGGCGAGCCTGCGGGCGGCGCGGTAGACGGTGAACGGGACGAGGACGGACTGCGCGGTGGAGCCGTCGGCCTTGGCCAGCGCGGTGACCGGACGCAGCAGATGGCGCCGGCGGCGGTCCAGGAGGAGGTCGGCGAGCCGGGCCGGGTGGGCGTCGAGGACCTGGCGGGCGCCGTGCCCGACGAAGTGGTCCGCGCTGCCGGCCAGCAGCCGTCGGCGGTGGCGGCTCGCGGTGATGAGGGAGGGGCCCGGCTCGTCCGTGAGCGGGCCGCTTTCGAGGTCCGCATACGGGAGGGCCTCTTCGCCGGCCGCGACGACGACATGGTGCAGCCGCGGATTGTCGGCAAGGGTGCGGGCGCGCTCCAACTCGGCTTCGCGGGAGTCCGCCCCGCCGTTGGTGGCACGGTCGTTGAAGGTGACGGCCAGGAGGCGTTCGCCGTGGCCGCCCAGCCGTCCGGGGCGACCAGGGAGACCGGCGGCCAGCAGGGCGAGGGTTCCGGAGGCGCTGCCTCCGGAGAGGTCGGCACCGATGCCGGGGGCCGGTGCACCGCGTGCCGCGCGCCGCTCCGCGGGCCCCATGCCCGGCACCGGGCCGGGGTCGAGGCCGTCGGGACCGTCCGGGTCGGGGACGTGCCGGGGCCCGGCCAGTCGCGCGCGGACGGCTTCGACCAGGGCGTCGCGGACGCCGTCCACGGCCTGTTCCGGGGCGAGCGGGGGCGCCGCGACGGCGAGCGAGACGGTCGGCTCGAAGGAGGTGATGTCGCTGGCGCCGCCGCGCAGCACCAGGGCGTGGCCGGGCGGGATCCGGCGGACCCCTTCGTACGGCGTGCCGTCGCCCAGCGCCTCGGGGACGTCCGGGCAGGCCAGCAGCGCCGCCAGATGGCCGATGTCGAGCGTGGCCTCGACGAGGTCGGCGAGGGGCAGGGCGGCGGTGGCATAAGCGGTGCCGCCGGCCCAGCGGGTGTGAAAGACGGGGCGGGCGCCCGCCAGGTCACCGGTGACGGTGATCCGCCGCCCTATCTGGACGACGGCGGTGTAACTGCCGGGCCAGGCGGTGAGATGGCGCAGCGCGCCCCCGCGCGCCGCGAACAGCCCCACCCGCAGCTGGTCGTCGGTGGCTCCGCAGGCACCGAAGACCGCGAGCCGGGTCTCGGGGTCCGCCTGGACGACCCGGACCTCGTCCGGCCGCCAGTCCCCGACCGCCCAGAGGGGATCGGGGTCGCCCCACAGCAGTTGGGCGCCCACGGGAAGGACCGCGCGGCCCTCCTCCCCCGGCACCGGCCCCGTGGTGGCACTGCTCCACCCCACCAACCAGCGCATTGCCGCCTCCGCCCGATTCCCCGTCCGCCGGGGCCAACGGCCGCCCCGTACAGCGGATGGCCCGGCCACCGCCGGGCTGTTGTGCCGACCATGCTGCCATGACAGCGGCGCAGGGGAGGTGTTGAGGCAGGCCTGTATACGGGCGGTTCGCGGCGCGTGGCTCCCAGGAGGCCGCCGGCGGGCCCCCGGGGCGGCACCGTCCCACCGTGGGCGCGCCGCACACGGCGGAACGGACGAGGCGGACGGCGTCGGCGGGACGGCGCCCGGACCGGTCGGCGGACCTCCGCGGGTGCGCGGTGCCCGCCGCGGCCCCGGGAGGCCCCCCGTGTGGCCCCCGGGGCGACCCCCGAATCTGCGGCGGCGCGAAATCACCACCCGTGGACTTTCGGCCAAAGTCCGTTCCGTACAGCCCAGTTGACACATTCGGGCGTGATGTCAACCGGCACCCCGGCCGGCCGGACGGCCGGCCTGTGCGACGGTCCGGGAGGCGGGCTGCGCCCCCCGGACCGGACCGTCACCCGCGGGGAATGAGGTGACGGTATCCCCCAGCCCACTGGATCCAGTGCAGCGGGCCGACCCACGCAGAAGCCATGGAAGCGCTCCCCGCGACGCCCGGCCAGCGCGCACGGACGGGCGCACGGGCACACGTACCCGGAGCACATGCCAATTCCCGCACCCCTGTTTGAACATGAATCTCGCCATCCGGGACACCGGCTCTTAACGGTCAGGATCCGGCGAACTACTCTGGGTGGACGCATGCCCCGGGGTACCGGGGCGGCCGTCGCTGTGTCGAGGGGTGCGCATGTCCAGGGATATACGCGGGCCGAACGAAAAGCTCGGCACTGTTCTCGCCCTCGCGGGTATCAGCAATGCCGGACTCGCCCGCCGGGTCAACGACCTCGGTGCGCAGCGCGGACTGACGCTTCGTTATGACAAGACGTCGGTGGCGCGGTGGGTCTCCAAGGGCATGGTGCCGCAGGGCGCCGCGCCCCACCTGATCGCGTCCGCGATCGGCAGCAAGCTGGGTCGGCCGGTGCCGCTGCACGAGATCGGGCTGGCCGACGCGGACCCGGCGCCCGAGGTGGGCCTGGCGTTCCCCCGCGACGTGGGCGCCGCGGTGCGCTCCGCGACCGAGTTGTACCGTCTCGATCTGGCCGGGCGGCGGGCCGGCGGGGGCGGCATCTGGCAGAGCCTGGCCGGATCCTTCGCCGTCAGCGCGTACGCCACCCCCGCCTCGCGCTGGCTGATATCCCCGGCCGACAGTTCGGTGGCGCGGGAGGCGGCCGAGGCGCGCGACAAGGACGCCGCGGCGGCCGGCGACGCCGGGATCCCGCAGCACGTCGGGCACAGCGACGTCAGCAAGCTGCGCGAGGCGGCCGAGGACGCGCGCCGCTGGGACTCCAAGTACGGCGGCGGGGACTGGCGTTCCTCCATGGTGCCGGAGTGCCTGCGGGTGGACGCGGCACCGCTGCTCCTCGCCTCGTACAGCGACGAGGTGGGCCGGGCGCTCTTCGGGGCGACCTCCGAACTCACCCGGCTCGCGGGGTGGATGGCCTTCGACACGGGCCAGCAGGAGGCCGCCCAGCGCTACTACATCCAGGCGCTGCGGCTCGCCCGTGCGGCCGCCGATGTCCCCCTGGGCGGCTATGTCCTCGCCTCGATGTCCCTCCAGGCGACCTACCGCGGCTTCGCCGACGAGGGCGTCGACCTCGCCCAGGCCGCCCTGGAACGCAACCGCGGCCTGGCCACGGCCCGCACCATGAGCTTCTTCCGGCTGGTGGAGGCGCGCGCGCAGGCCAAGGCCGGCGAGGCGCGCGCCTGTGAGGTGGCGCTGAAGGCCTCCGAGGGCTGGCTGGAGCGCTCCCGCGGCGGCGACCCCGACCCGTCGTGGCTGGACTTCTACTCGTACGAACGCTTCGCGGCCGATGCCGCCGAGTGCTATCGCGATCTGCGGCTGCCCCGCCAGGTGCGCCGCTTCACGGAGCAGGCGCTGTCCCGCCCCACCGAGGAATTCGTCCGCTCCCACGGGCTGCGCCTGGTGGTGTCCGCGGTCGCCGAACTGGAGTCCGGCAATCTGGACGCGGCCTGCGCGGCGGGCACCCGCGCGGTCGAGGTGGCGGGCCGGATCTCCTCCGCCCGCACCACCGAATACGTCCGCGATCTGCTGCACCGCCTGGAGCCGTACGGCGACGAGCCCCGCGTGGTGGAGCTGCGCGAGCGGGCGAGACCGCTGCTGGCGGCGCCGGCTTAGGGGGCAGGGGCGGCTTAGGGGCGCCCCCGCGCGGCGGCCCGGCGCACCGCCGCGTCGGCGCCGGGGGGAGTCCGATCGGCATTGTCAGTGCCGACCGTCATGATGGGATACGTCGTCGGTGACGATGCGCGGGTCCGCGGCGACGGGCGGGCCTGCGGTCATGCGGTTGGGGAGGTGCAGTGGCGGCGTACGACTGCGATGTGCTGGTGATCGGTGCCGGCATCGTCGGACTCTCTACGGCCTATGCGCTCACGCGTGCCGCCCCCGGCATGCGCGTCGTGGTCCTGGAGAAGGAGTCCGGTCCGGCCCGCCATCAGACCGGGCGCAACAGCGGCGTCATCCACAGCGGCATCTACTATCCACCCGGCTCGCTCAAGGCCCGCTACGCCCTCCAGGGCTCGGCGGAAATGGTGAAGTTCTGCACCGAGCACGACATTCCGCACGAGGTCACCGGCAAGCTGATCGTCGCCACCGACCGCAGCGAGCTTCCGCGGCTGCACGGCCTGATCCAGCGCGGCCGCGAACACGGCCTGCCGGTGCGCGAGCTGGGCCCCGCCCAGATAGCCGAGTACGAGCCCGAGGTCCGCGGCCTGGCCGCCATCCATGTCGGGACGACCGGCATCTGCGATTTCGGCGCGGTCGCCCGCCGGTTCGCCCGGCTCGCCGAGGACGCCGGCGCCCGGATCGTCTACGGCACCGAGGTGACGACTATCGGCCGCCGCCCCGGGCGGGTGGCGGTCCGTACGGCCGACGGCACGGTGCACCGCGCCCGCGCCCTGGTCAACTGCGCCGGCCTGCACTGCGACCGGATCGCCCGGCTGGCCGGCGACGCCCCGGGCATGCGGATCGTCCCGTTCCGCGGTGAGTACTTCACCCTCGCCCCGGAGCGCGCCGCCCTCGTGAAGGGCCTGGTCTACCCGGTTCCTGATCCGGCCTTCCCGTTCCTCGGCGTCCATCTGACCCGCGGCACCGACGGCGCCGTCCACATCGGCCCGAACGCCGTCCCCGCCCTGGCCCGCGAGGGCTACGACTGGCGCACGGTCCGCCCCACCGAGCTGGCCGGCACCCTCTCCTACCCCGGCTCCTGGCGGATAGCCCGCCGCCACTGGCGCTACGGCGCCGGCGAACTGCACCGCTCCCTGTCCCGGCGCGCCTTCGCCGACGCGGTCCGCCGGCTGCTCCCGGCCGCCCGCGAGGAGGATCTGCGCCCGGCCCCGGCCGGCGTCCGCGCTCAGGCCGTCCTCCCCGACGGCACCCTCGTCGACGACTTCCTCTTTGCCGAATCACCCGGCATGATCCATGTCCTCAACGCCCCCTCCCCCGCCGCCACGGCCTCCCTCCCCATCGGCCGGGAGGTGGCACGACGGGTGCTCGGAGCGCTGACCGCCTGACGGCAGCACGGAGGAGGGCTCGGGCCACCGCCCCGCGGCCGTCCACTCCCCTCTCCACGGTCCTCCGCGCCCGTCCCGTCGTGGGCCGCGCCCGCCCCTCCCGTCCTCGTCCGCTCCGCCTCCCCACGCGGGGCTCGTCGCAGTACGGCTCCA
>NZ_SDIG01000254.1:0-6524 GCF_004122755.1 Streptomyces sp. TM32 | reverse complement strand
AAAGACAGCAGGAGCGTCAGTCAGGCGAAGAGTCAGACCCCCAAGCGGTGCCATGGCCAATCCTCACTGTCAGGCGTTGCGGGCGGATGGGCGTACGCCGGTACGGCATGCCGGGGTACGGATGCGTACGCCGGTACGGAAACGCCGGGGTCAGATACGCACACCGGTACGGAAACGCCGGGGTGCAGATACGCACGCCGGTACGGAATTATCGGGGCGCGCACGGCTTTCCGGCCCTTCTGACGCCGTACGTCAACGCGCCGATGCGCCCGCCACCCGCCCCCAGCTGGATGTTTGATATCGCACCCGGCTTTCTACGGCACAATTCCCCCTTGTACGGGACAAGTTGATGACGGTGGCGGGCGGTAACGGACGTGGCGGTGGATGCGGCGGGCGGGATGACCGGTGCGGGTGAGCCGGGGGAGGGCGCGGAGGGCGCCGACGGCGGCGAGTGCCGCTGCGGGCAGTGTCCGCACGGCGCCCGCGTGGGGCACCGAGAGGCGGTTGCGGCGTTCGTCGCAATGCGGGAGGACTTCGCCGCCGGACGCGGGGTGCCGGCCGGGCTTGCCCGCTCCGCCGGCGCCTCCCGGCAGTGGGTCTCGGACGAACTCACCCTCTCCGCACGCGAATTGACCAAGCGGCGTGCGGCCGAGCGGGTCACCTGGCTGACGACGGTACGACGACGCACCCTGCTCGGCGTCTGGGGCGCGGTGGTGGCCGTGCTGCTCGGACAGGCGCTGACCGCCCTCGCCCATGGCTGGACGGCGACCCGGACGGCGGGGCTGCTCGCGGCCGTCGTACTGGCGCTGGGGGTGACGGCGGCGGCCTGGTGGCACCGGGCGCACGGCGGGGCGCTGGCACCGCTGATCGGGGAGGACGGTCGGCTGTCCACCTCACGGACGGTGGCGGCCGGCTGGGCGGGTGCGGTGCTGTACGCCGTCCTGACGCTCGCGGTGCAACTGGCGCTGGCCGGCACCCCGGACGCGCGGCGCACCCTGCTCCAGGGCCTGGCGTTCGCACGGTCCGGCTCCCTGCTGACGATGCTTGCGGTCGCCTGCGGGGTGGCCGTGCTGGCGTACGGGCTGGTCGGCGCGCGGGTGCGGTCCGGGTGGCTGCAGAAGGTGCCCGCGGAGCGGCCGCGCGCCGCCGATCTGCTGACGGACGACGCCGGGCGCGGCAGCTTCCTGGACGTGCAGTACGTCCTGGTGAACGCCGCCGTCCTGGGCTGCGCCCTGGTACGGCTGGCGCGGCAGGCGAACGAACTGCCGCAGCTGCCCTGGGGGCTGGTGCTTCTGGCGGGGCTCTCCGGGACGACCTCCCTGTTGGGGAAGCTGGTGACGGGCGGCCGACCGGTGATCCTCTCCGTGGTGCGCTCCCGTGAACTGGGCGACCTCGCGGCCCCGGTCCGCACCGGTGACGACATCGAGATCCGCGGCGCCGGCTTCGTCCCGCCGGGCGCCGGCACGCCCGACCGGCTCGCCCGGACCGTGGTGCGGATCGGCGATGTCCATGTCCCCGTCCCCCTGGTCCCGGTGGCCGGCGGCTTCGCCAATCCCACGGACGGGGTGCTGACGGTCCCGGTCCCGGTCGATGTCGAGCCGGGCCGGGTGAAGGTCCGGGTGATCACGGCCGCGGGGGTGGAGACGGCGGGCTATCCATTGGACATCTTGGATTGAGTGGATTGAGGGGTGGCGGTGTTCTCCGGGGGCGTGGTCTCCGGACTCCTGGATTCCCGGATTCGCGGACTCCTGGTGTCCGGCTCTTCGGGGCGGCGGGGGGAGGGGCGTCTCGTCTGTCGGGCGGTCCCCTCTGACGGCCATGGTCGGCAGGGCCCTCCGCGGTGGCCTGACGGCCGGGGCGTGACCGTCAGGACGTGACGTTTCTGTGTGCCCCGGCCGCCGGAAGTGCATCCGTCCGTTGAACCTCTTGCGCATGTGCATACGTATCTCCCCACGAGGCGCGGGCGCGGGCACAATCGTCTGCGCCCGGTGGCAACGGAGAGGCGGACGTCATGGTTCATGCGAATCGCACGATGGGTGCCGAGTTCGGAGGTGCGAGCCTGGACGGCCCCGCCACCGGAATGCGGGGACAGTGGGCGCGCCATGCGCTGCTCCCCTTGCGGCTCTTTCTGGGCGCCACCTTCCTCTACGCAGGCATCGACAAGCTGACGGACCCGGCGTTTCTGTCCGCCTCCGGTGCGGGGTCGCTGGGGGAAACGCTGCGCCAAGTCCATGATGCGGCGGCGTTTCCGCAGCTCATCGACCTTGCACAGCAGAATACGGTGATGTTCGGCTATGCCATCGCGGCCGGTGAACTGGCGGTCGGCCTGGGGACCTTGGTGGGCCTGCTGGGACGGCTGGCGGCGTTCGGCGGTGCGCTGATCTCGCTGATGCTGTGGCTCACCGTGAGCTGGGCGACCACGCCGTACTACTACGGCAACGACCTGGCTTACCTGATGGCCTGGGTGCCGCTCGTATTGGCCGGGACACCGAGGTTCTCCCTGGACTCCGCCCTCGCGAACCGTCGCAAGCGGCACGGGGCGCAGCTGTACGGCTAGGCGGGCGGCGCTCTGCTGGGTGGCGGAACGGCCGGGTGTGGCGTCCGTCGGGATGTGAGGGCGGTGCCGGCGGGGGTGTGAGGGCGCTGCCCGGCCAGGAGGGTGTGCGCCTGGTCAGGGCGGTGTGACGGGCGGTGGGTCGGTGGGCGGTGTGCGGTGGCGGCGGGACGAGGTCCAGGCGGCGGCGATGCCGGAGAGGGCGAGGCCGACGGGGAGGGCCAGGAACAGCCAGAGGCCGGGGGCCTGCCAGAGGCCGAGGGCGTCGAGGCCGTAGCCCACGCCGACGGTGAGGGCGGCGAGGCCAGCGATGAGACGAGCCGGTTCGAAGGGGTGGCGTTTCACCGGGCGGCTCCCTGAGGGGTCGGGGCGGTCGGCGCGACGGGGGCCGGCGGGGCCGAGTCCGGCGCGAGGCGTTGGATGGCGACTTGCCCGGCGCCGATATGGAGGTCCAGATCCACCGAACCGCGCGGCTTCTCGCCCTTCTTGAGGCCGTCGGCGGGCAGGGTGATGGTCCGCTGCCGGTCGCCCGCGGACAGGTCCACGTCGTGCGGTGACTCACCGGGGAGCTGGACATCGCCGAGCCCGAGCGAGACATGGAGACGCGCGCTGACTCCCTGCGGCAGCCGCACCTCCAGGCGGCCGAAGGCCACGTCCACGCTGGTGTGGACCGTACGGCCGGCCTTGAGGGGGAGGTCACCAAGGTCCAGCGTGCCTTCCCCCGCCCCGACCTCGTAGTGCGGCCGGACGGCACCGACGCCGGTGGGCGTCCACGTGCGCTTCTGCCAGTCGGCGGTGAGGTTGCGGGGCATCACCGCCGCCCCCGTCAGCAGCAGGGCGGTCAGTACCACCAGGAAGACCGTGCCGCCGCCCGTCCGTCCGTACCAGGCGCTGAGGACGAGCCCGAGGCCGAAGGCGGCCAGTGCACACGCCAGCCCGGCCTGGAGGGACGGGACGAGGCCGTCCTGCCGGGAGACGGCGAGCGCGGTGCCGCCGCCGACGAGCAGCGCGAGCAGGAAGGTCCAGCCGCCGATCGACCGGCCGCCGTGGCGAGTTCTGCGTGGGGCGGGAGGGGTGCCGTGCGGCGGCGCGGAGGGGGCGCCGGGCGGATGGCTCCCGCCGGTCCCGGCGCCGTACGGTGCGGTGGGTGCGCCGGTGCCGTGCTCGTACCGGTAGTTGATGTCGAGCGGGAGCGGGGTGTTGTCCGGCCCCCACAGGTAGGCCGGACCGCCGGCCTCCCTGGAGCGTGGGTCGCGCCACCAGGAGGGGAAGGCCGGTACCGGGGGCGCCTTGGTCTCGGGCGGGGCATCGGCGACGGCGTGTGCGGTGGCGGAGTCCAGCGACTCCGGGTCCTGCGCCCCCATCTGCCGGCGCCGGCGCGACCAATAGGCGGAGCCGGCCACCGCCAGCATCAGCATGATGGCGAACGGCATCATGCTGCCCTTGCCGAGCGTGGTCAGGAACAGCCCGCAGCCGACCAGCGCGAACAGCAGGGCCGTCAGTGCCGAGCCCTCGACCCGGCCGGAGAGCAGCCTGCGGCCCTCGTTCTCCTCCTCGCCGTCGAGGGGGATGAGCAGCCAGGCGAAGCCGTAGACGATGAGCCCGAGGCCGCCGACGGAGAGCACGGCGAGCACGATCCGGAAGATCACCGGATCGAGATCCCACTGCCGGCTCAGTCCGGCGCACACCCCGCCGACCACCTTGTGCCGCCGGCTGCGGCGCAGCGGGGCAGGCGCCGGGGCGGGACCGGCGGGGCCGGCAGGGTCGCCGGGCGCCGGTTCCTCGACGGGGGCTGTATCGCTCATGGGCCCATGGTGACAAGGAACGCCTGGCCGCGGCATCGGTGAAAACCCTGGCGGATCCCTGAGATCTGCGGCCGGCAGCCCCGAGGCGCCCCAGGGGGTGGTGAAACCCCTCGTGGGTTCGCATATGACCCCGGGCGGTTGCCGCGACATGAAAGAAGGGCGTGTACGTGTGGTGGCCAAAGGCCTGTCCGGGCGCGGTGGCGACTATCGTTGCGCCCTGGATACGTACGGGGCTCCGGAGGGGCGTGCGGTGACGGAGGCGGCGTCGGTGAACGAGGGGCGACTGGTCGCCGGGCGATATCGCCTGGTTGAACGGATAGGCCAGGGCGGTATGGGGACCGTCTGGCGAGCCCGGGACGAACTCCTCGGGCGCCAGGTGGCGGTCAAACGACTGCACGTCTCGCCGCAGCTCGAAGAGGACGAACTGGCAACGCGTCATGAGCGCACCACCCGTGAGGCGCAGGCCGCGGCGCGTATCAACCACCCCAATGTGGTGGGGGTGCACGACGTCGTGGACGACGCCGGGCTGCCCTGCATCGTCATGGAATACGTCCCCTCCACGACTCTCGGCGATGCCATCAAGGAAGCCGCACGGGCCGACAGTTCGCTCACCCCGCGCGAGGCCGCCCGTATCGGCCGCGGCATGATCGCGGCGCTGCGTGCCGCACACTCCGCCGGTGTGCTGCACCGGGACGTCAAGCCGGGCAACGTCCTGCTCGGTGAGGACGGCCGGGTCGTGCTCACCGACTTCGGTATCGCGGTCGCCAGCGGGACCTCGACGCTCACCAAGACCGGTGAGCTGGTGGGTTCCATCGACTACTTGGCGCCCGAGCGGGTCAAGGGCGGAACCCCGGGGCCAGCCTCCGATCTGTGGGCGCTGGGCGCGACGCTCTATCAGGCGGTCGAGGGACGTCCCCCGTTCCGGAAGAACACCGCGGTCGAGACGGCCTACGCGATTGCCATGGACCCGCACGAGCCGCCGTGCAACGCCGGTTCGCTGGCCCCGCTGATCGAGGCGCTGCTGGCCAAGGAGCCGCAGGACCGGCCGTCGGCCGAGGTCGTCGAGCAGGCGCTGCGGGCCACCGAGGCCGAGGTGGACACGGCGATGGTCGGCTGGCCGACGCTGGCGCTGGGCACGGTCGGGCGTGGCGCCCCGGACTCGGCCGCGACGAACGGGACGACAGAGGCGCCGACCCGGGCGGTGGCGCCCATGGGTGGGGAAGACGCCGCCCCGGAGCACGCCGCGAACGGCACCGGCACACGGAACGGCACCGGCACACGGAACGGCACCGGCACCGGCACCGGCACCGGCAGACGGAACGGCACGGGCACGGGGACGCGGAGCGGTACCACTGCCGGTACGGGCGCGGACGCCGGTGGCGAGGCAGTGACCGGTCCGGTGGCCGTCCCCTCCGGCAGCACGAAGCCCCGTAAGCGGAGGGGCGCCCGGATCGTGGTCTGGACCGTCGTCGGGGTGCTGCTCGCCGGCGGCGGGGTGGGCACGGCCTGGTACCTGACGCAGCGCGACGACACCGGCGTGGCCAACGAGGCCTCGGACAAGAACGTCCCGGCGCGCCCCCGCGTTCCGGACAACAAACTCGGCCCGCCGCCGGCTCTCCCCGCCGGCTACCGCAAGATCACGGAGTCCGCGCTCGGTGTGACCTTCCCGCTGCCCGTCGGCTGGAAGCGGCAGGTCAGGGACAGCGGACGGGAGATCATCTACTCCTCCGACGCCGAACGCGCCCAGGTGACTCTCAGCGTCCTGGACTTCTCCTCGCCCGACCAGGTGCAGCACCTCACGGACGTGGAGGATTCCTTCAAGAAGCTGTACCCCGTCTACTCGCGGCTGCGGATGCAGCCCACGAGATACCAGGGCGACCCCGCCGCGATCTGGGAGTTCACCTTCCAGGGACGGGCCCGTACCTTCCGGGGCGTCGACCTCGGGTTCGGCCGCGAAGGCGCCAAGGAGTACGCGATCTGCGTGACCGCGCCGAAGGACAACTGGACCAAGTACGAGCAGCTCTTCACGCACATCAAGGACGGCTTCCGCAGGTCCGATCCGACCGGCTGACGGCCGGCACCCGACCCGGGGCCGCCGCCCACTCCGACTCCGGGCGTCAGGTCCGGAACCCCAGGCCCGGCCCCGAAGAGCCGTACACCAGGAG
>NZ_SDIG01000253.1:0-6644 GCF_004122755.1 Streptomyces sp. TM32 | reverse complement strand
TCACAGGCGGCCGCTGCCCATGTCCGGGAAACGCCGCAGGTCACCGGCCCATCGAACGGGCGAGGTTAAACGGCAAGCTCAGGTGGCGCGGTTGCGGTATAGCGAGCGGGCCTGGGCGCGGGAGCTGGTCTTCGGCATGGCGACGCGGAATCCGCAGGTGGCGGCGAGGGGGCAGTTCGCACAGGTGGTGGCGGCCTTGATCCGGATGGTCAGCGGCGCGCGAGCGCTGTCGGCCTGGTCGAACAGATCTGCCTTCGTCCTGCAACCGGCCAGGCCGGCGCTGGTGGGCGCGACCGTGGCGACCGCGGCGCGGGTGCGGCGGTCACGGCGTGCAGCCTCGGTCTTGAGGTCCTTGCTCATCGCCGCCACCAGCTCCCGCGGTCCTGGCGGGCACGCTCAGCGCTCTCCCACGCCTGGCCCTGGCGGTCAGCGGCGGCCGCGTTGCGGTGGTGGCCCTGGCGGCGCCTGCGGGCGGCCCGCTCGGAGGCCGACTCGCGCTCGCTGTAGGTCGTCGAGGCCATCTTCTGGTCGTTGCCGACGAGGCCGAAGAACGCCATCAGCGGGCCTCCTTCTGCTGCGGCTTGGGCGGGATGGGGGTCGGGCGCGATGACATGCTTGGTCAGCTCCTTGAATGGGAGAGACCGTGCGGCGGCCGGGCCCTGGAAAGCGGGCCGGGCGCACGGCGGTGGCCGCCTGGCGGCCGTGGCCGGCCCCACCCCGCACCCAGGGTCCGGTTGGGGTCGACACCGGTCGGCAGGTGATCCGCTCAGGTCAGGTACTTGTCCGCGTCCTCGGGCCGCAGCAGGCCGGTCTGGGAGAGCAGCCGGATCGCGCGGGGCTGGTTGACGGAGAGCTCCGTCCGGACGCGGCTGACGTTGACGAAGCCGTCTGCCTCGCGCGGCAGGGCCTGTACGGCGGGGATCAGCTCCGCGTCCGTACGAGGGGGCGTGGCCGTACCGGTACGCCCGGTGGTGACCGTCGCGGTGGTACGCGCGCGGGCTTCGGCCGTACTGGTACGCGCGGCCGGTACACCGTCCGGGGGAGCCGTCCGGGCGGTGGCCGTACTGGTACGTGCCCCGCCCTCGTACGCGGCGGCGCTGGTACGTCCGGAGTGCTCCGTACCAGTACGCGCCGCCCCGTTCGAGGCGGCTTGTACGCCGCTTGTACGGGTGTTGTACGCGCTGGTCAGGCCCGCATTTGCCGCCGCCGGGGCGGTGTCGTGCGCGGTGGCGTGTACAGGCTCTGTACGAGCAGCGGCGCTGGCTGTCCGAGCGGGCGACGTACTAGCTGACGGGCCGTACGAGTCCGTACCGGACAGGGTTGTACGGGCAGGCTGTGTACCGGACGCGCCGTCCGTACGAGCGGCCGTACCAGTACGTCCGCCCGTCCCGGCCGCGGTGTCCGTACCACCGTGTCCATCCGTACCGGCGTCGTGCATGAGCGTGTGGACGCGCCAGACGACGGCCACGAAGATCAGCACGACGAACGTCGTCAGCCACCACGGCGCGGACTGTCCCTCGGGCACGAGGTGCGCCTGCTCCGACAGGTGGAAGACGACGTTGGCCGACGCCATCAGCGCGAGCGCGTACGGGATGTCCTGCTTGGTGCGGAACGCGGTGACGCAGTAGACGTCGATGGACACCGGCAGGAGCGGGGCGACGTACTTGTTGATGCCGACCATGTGGGCCAGCTCGTACTCGCCGGAGGCGGCGAGGCCGATGCCGGCGCCGAGCGCGATCCACGGGGCCGTCTTCCATGCCGTGCGGCTGAGCTTGTGGTGCCAGCCGCGCCAGCGGGAGTTGGCCCGCTTCGCCTCCCGGGCCTCCTCCAGCATCCGGCGGGCTCTGGCCTCATCGGCCTGGGCCCGCTCGGTGATACGCGTCCCCTTCTTCTCCGCGTCCGCGACGATGCGGTCGGCCTCCTTCTGGGCGGCCTCCCGCAGTTCCTTGGTGACGGTCTTGGCCTCGTCCCGCAGCCGCTCACGCTGCGTGTCGCAGGCCGCCTTGAGCGTGCTGAGCTCGTCGGTGAGGGCCTTGCGCTTGCCGGCGGCCTCCGCGTCGAACTCGTCGGTGAGCTCGCGCAACTTCTCGCGCAGTTGTGCACGGGCCTGCTCCGCTTCGGCGTGCGCGGCCGCGGTGTGGCTTTCGGCCTCGCGGCGCCGGTCGTCGGCGGCCGCGACCGCATCCGCATACAGCTTCTCGGCCTCCGCGCGCCGGGCGTCGTACTGGCCGGCCGAGGTCTGGGCGAGCTCGACGGACCGCTTTCGGGCCTGCTCCAGTTCGAGGCGGGCGGCGGTGACCAGCTCGTCGGCCTGCTCCTGCGCCCGGCCGAGGAGGGCACCGGCCTGCTGACGCCGCTCCTCGACCAGATCACTGACCTCGGCAAGGTCGGCTTCCGCCAGGCGGCGCAGCTCAGCGACGGCTTTGCCCGCCGCCTCGCGGTCGGTGGCAGACAGCTCGGTGAGGTCGACGGCCTGCGCGCGTGCCTCGGCCACCAGGTTTTCGGCGCGGCCACGGGCCGCGTCCAGCACCTGAAGGGCCTCGAGTTCGGCCTGTTCCGTCAGCTCCGCCGCCCGCGTCCGCGCCTCGGCCACCAGTGCCTCGGCCTGGCGGGTGGCATTGCGCTCGATCGCCTCGGCAGCCCGGTCGGCGCGGTTGCGGTAGCGGGCCGCGGCCGCGCGGGCCGCGGTGACGGCAGACTTCGCCTCCCGGCGAGCCTCCTCACGGATCTGCTGCCCGTCACGGTCGGCGGCTTCGGCGGCCTGGCGCAGACGGTGGCCTGCTTCCTCCGCCACCTCCACCAGAACCTGCCGAGCCTGCACCCGGGCGTCCCGACGCAGACGCTGGGCCTGGGTGCGGGCCCGGCAGGACAGCTCCTGGGCCTGGGCATGGGCGTCAACGAGAAGTTGCTCGGCGTGGTCGGTGGCGCGCTGCTGGACCGCCTTGGCGGCACGGTCGGCGCGGCTACGGTGCCGGGCCGCGGCCGCACGGGCCGCAGTGGTGGTGCCCTTCGCCTGCTGGCGCGCCTCCTCCACGATCTGCTGCGCGTCGCGGGAGCCGTCGGCTCGCGTGGCGTCGGCGTCGTGGCTGGCCTGGCGCAGACGATGGCCGGCTTCCTCGACCACCTCCTTGAGGATCTGCCGGGCCTGGGCGCGGGCTGTGCCGGTCAGCTCGCTGGCCTCCGCCTGGGCGTTGGTGAGCAGTCGCTCGGCCTGGACCGTGGCCTGCTGCGCAGCCGCGGCAGCTGCACGGTCGGCGCGGTTGCGGTGCCGGGCGGCGGCCGCGCGGGCCGCGGTGATCATGTCCTTCGCCGCTCGGCGGGCCTCCTGCCGGGACCGCTGCACCTCACGGCCAGCCGCCGCACGCACCCGGTCGGCGTCGGCGGTGGCCTGCCGCAGGCGGCACCCGGCTTCCTCGATCACCTCGGCCTGGACCTGGCGAGCCTGCGCGTGAGCCGTCCTGGTCATCTTCTCGGCCTGCGCCTGTGCCTGGTCCAAGACCTGGGCGGCTTCGGGGAGATGGCAATCGTCGGCGGACGGCCGCCGCACCGTTGCCGGTGCCGGTGCCGTCCTCTTCGCCGCGGCAGTCGCCTTCTTGGCGGGCGGCTTGTTCTTGGTGCGGGTCGCGGTGCGCGCGGCCATGCCCTTTCCTCTCTTCGTGCAGCGGATGGACGGCTGTCCGGCTCCCATGACTCGGCCCCTCCCGCCGGGTGGCGGGAGGGGGCGAGCAGGCAACTGGCAGATCGGGACTCAGCGGGTGAGGTCAGGGGATGCGTGGGCCGTCCGGGTCCCGCAGTCGGACACGGGGCCGCGGCGGGGAGGGGGCGGGCTGGGCTGGTTGTCCTGAGCCATGTCGATGTGTCCTTCGTGGTCGTCAGCCGCGGCTGGTCTACTCGTCGGCCGTGGGGGCGTAGTGGTCGGCGATGAACACCGGGGTGATGACGTAGCCGGTGGGCTGCGGCACTCCGCCCCGCGCAAAGCGGTGTGCCTCGACGGGGCTGAGCGGGTCGTCCAGGTCGTCGGCGAGCCAGACCAGCAGCGCGCCGAGCTCCTCACGGCGAAGCAGGGCGGTGACGTGCGCGCGGGCCGCCTCGGGGTTGCTGTAGTGCCCCAGCGGCAGGGCGCCGTGGGAAGGGCGGTAGACGGTGACCTCGGGCAGCGCGATGACCTTGTCGGTCTTCTCCCAGGCGGTGCAGTGGGTCTGCACGCCCCGGGCGTCCTGGATCGTGATCGCCCAGCCGGAATCCCAGCCGATCGCGGCCAGGGCGTCGGGGCCGTAGTGGATGCCGGCGACGCGGTAGACGGTGTCCCAGTAGGCGTTGTGGTAGATCCCGCCGATGACGCGCGGGCCGACCTCGGTGGCGAAGACCCTGTGGCCTCATCAGCGGACAGGCGGTTCTGCCCGGCCGCCTTCGGCTTCGGCGGGGTGTTGGGGTGTTCCATGGCGATGTCCCTGGGAAGGTGCGGGTGGATGGAGGTCACGGACCCAGTGGCCGGCCTCCCACGCGCCCGCCGCCGCCGAACTTGCGGCGGCGAGCAGCGTGAGAGCCAGCGGGTGAGCGAGTCCGTGACGGGTAAGGGCCCGCTCCGCCCGCAGTTGGGCGGCGCGGGCACGGCGTATCGGGTGGTCGGGCACGGACTCCTGCCGGTGATGTGATGCGGCCCGCAGCGCGGTGGCCTCGGCCGCTCAGGCTGGCCTTCCGCGCCGCGGGAAGGGCTGCGGTCGCTACTGGCGGCCGGAGCCGTGGCAGGAACCGCACCTCGCGCGGTAGGTACCGGAGCCGGTGCAGACGGTCTCGCCCTGTCCGGTCCCCTGACAGGAGCCACAACGGGCGGGTGCGGGTGTGCTCATCGGGCCACCTCCGAGCACCGGCAGCGCCAGTAACCGCACAGGCCGCAGGCGTCGTTGAGCAGCTTCAGCAGGTTCCTCATGCCGCGCTCCCCGCCATCGAGGTCCTCTCGGCGGCGCGGGCGGTGATACGGGCGTCGCCCTCGGCCACCAGACGCAGCAGCAGAGCGTTCAGGCGCTGCTCCGCGTCGGCCGTCTGGGCGCGGCGGGCCTTCCAGGCGTCGAGACGCCGGACGGCGTCCTCGGCCTCGTGGTCGTGGCCCTCTTCCTTCTCGATGTCGTCGATGGTGTCGGCGAGACCGCCGGTCACGGCGGGGAAAGGTCGTGCGATGCTGGTCGGCATCAGGGTCCTCCGATTCAGGTCCTGGTACTGACAGCCCCGGAGCTCTCACCTTCCGGGGCTGTCGCCGTGTGGAGTGGGCGGGTTGCCCGACTCCGAGCGGCACGTGGTGCCGCAAGTGCCCCGGACCGGACTCGAACCGGTCATCTACTGCCTACGGGGCCCGCGATCTTTGCCCTTGTCTCACCTGCGCGTTCGGGTCCTTGTCCGCCCGTGAGGACGGCATGGGAGAAGGTGCGTGCTAGTCGCGCGGCAGGGCCAGCTTGTCGCTGTTGCCTGATCCCGGGTAACCAGAGGACTCACCTCTCGGCGCCCCTCCGCAGATCTCTTGCTCGGGGGTGCCGGCTAGTCGTGGCTCCGGGTGTCCACTGTGAATTTGTGAAGGAACGGCCGCTGCCTTCCACCCCCGCGGAGCGGGGGGTCCGGGCGGTACGCGGGCCAATCAGGGCAGGGCGGAGCAGCCGCAAGCGGCGTCCCTGCGAAGCTCGTTAGCGAGGTCCGCGCATGCCCTCAGTAGACTCGATCCTCGTTACAAGAAGTGCGTTAACGAGGTATGTTTTACCGACGCAGGGTCGGGCGCCTCTGCGAACCTCGATAGCTCGGCGCGTAGGATCGTTAGCGAGGTAGGGAGACACATGGCAGGCGAGACGGGCCCTCAGCGCCCCAAATACCAGGTGATCGCCGACGAGCTGAAGGCTGCGATCGAAGCAGGCGACTACGCGCCCGGCGATCGACTGCCGGGCGAGAAGGTGCTCGCCGCTCAGCACGGAGTCGCTGTGCTCACCGCCCGCCAGGCGCTGAAGATCCTGCGAACTGAGGGCCTGGTGGAGTCGAAAAGGGGAGCTGGCGCTCGCGTCATTTCCTTCCGCCAGATTCGCCGCCACGGAATCCAGCGCCTCGCGCGGCAGCAATGGGGAGCCGGTAAGTCGATCTGGTCCGCAGATGACGACCGCCCCACGACCGTTGACGTACGAGTGGAGGCGATCGAAGCTCCTGCGCATATTGCTCGAATGCTCGAACTCGGAGAAGGCGAGCTTGCCTGCGCGCGGTCGCGACGCTTCGTAATGGAGGAGCGACCAGTCATGCTCGCAACCTCGTACTTGCCGCACTCGCTGGTCGAAGGGTCGGCCATCACCCGCGTCGATACAGGTGAGGGGGGTACTTACGCCCGGCTCGCCGAACTCGGACATGCTCCAGCTCACTTCAGAGAGGAGATCCGCAGCCGGCTGCCCACCGCAGAAGAAGCCGAGAGACTGGCAGTTCCACTCGGCCGACCCGTCATCAAGATTTGCCGCACCGCGTTCGACGCTGACGATAGAGCGGTCGAAGTTAACGAAATGACGCTTGATGGCGCCGCTTATGTCCTGGACTATGCGTTCGACGCCTGACAGTGAGGATTGGCCATGGCACCGCTTGGGGGTCTGACTCTTCGCCTGACTGACGCTCCTGCTGTCTTT
>NZ_SDIG01000252.1:0-6705 GCF_004122755.1 Streptomyces sp. TM32 | reverse complement strand
GGTCCGGACGCATCCGCAGCGCCTGCCGTACGAGGTCCCGCAGCGTCACCCGGCCGACGCCCTCCTGGTTGGCCGGCGGGGCGGCACTGATGGCCGCGGTGCTCTGCGCGGGAGCCGCGGGCCGGCTGGCCGGGGGCCGGCCGGACGACCTGCGGCGGCGGGCCCGGGCGCTCTTGGGGAGCCACGGAGAGAGGGACGAGGAAGGGGGGTGGCGGGCCCGGCTGCGGGGCCAGGACGTGCGGACTTGGTGCATACGGCGGGTGGTCGAGGGGGACGCGGGGCCGCGCTGGCGCGTGGGGCCCCTGGGGGACGTCGGGTGGGAGCTCTGGTGTCTGCCGGCCGGGCTGGTGCTGGGGGTGCTGGGCGGTTCCGCGGTTCCGCCCCTGGCTTCCGTGGCGGCCGCGTTCCTCGTCCGGCGGTGGCTGATCGCCCGTGGCGCGGTCCGTGCGCGCGACCGGCGGGCTGCCGCGGTGATCACGCTGTGCGCGGCGGTGGCGGGGGAGTTGCGGGCCGGGCGGCAGCCCGCCCAGGCACTGCTAGCCGCGGGGACGCCGGGTCTCGGACCGGCAGGTTCGGCGGTGACCGCGGCAGCGCGTTACGGAGGGGATGTCCCCCAGGCGTTGCGTGCGGCGGCGCGACTGCCGGGAGCCGAGGGGCTGACCGGAATGGCCGCGTGCTGGCAGGTGGCGGTGGAGGGCGGGGCGGGACTGGCCCGCGGGCTGGAGCGGATCGCGGCGGGGCTCAGCGCCCAGCGGGATCAACGCGACGAACTGCGGGCCCAGTTGGCGGGGCCCCGAGCCACCGCTCTGATGCTCGCCCTGCTGCCCGTGGGCGGGCTCCTGATGGGCAGCGCACTCGGCGCCGACCCGCTGCGGGTGCTGCTGCACACCCCGGCCGGGTGGGGCTGCCTGGTGATCGGCGGGCTCCTGGAATGGGGCGGAGTGGCCTGGACGGCTCGGATCGTCGCGGCCGCGGAAGGCGCTCGGAGGAGGGGGTTGGGATGAGCGCAGAAATTGTCCACAGGGTGGGGATGGCGGTCGCGGTCATGACGGTGATGCTCTGTGCTGTGGCGCTGCTGCGGGAGGTGCGCAGCGGGCGCGTCGTCAGGCGGCGGGTCTCGACGGTATGGGCGGCCGCTCGTCCGGATCGATCCGGCGGTCGAACGGCCCGGCCCAGGGCGTCGGCCGCGGTCCCATGGCGCAGGCGGGCCACGCGGGCGAAGGGCGTTGCGCACGGTCGGCTGAGCGAGTGGGCCGGCCCCGTGGGGGCGGCTCTCTTCATGGTCATCCTCGTCGGTGGCATGGGCGGCGTCCTGGCAGGACTCGCCGTGGGCTTTGGAGCACACCGCTGTCTGGCACGCCAACGAGGCGCGGAAGCAGCGCGATTGGCGGCCGCGGAAGTCCGCGCGGCACTGGCACCGGCCGGCGATCTGCTGGCGGCCTGCCTCGCGGCGGGAGCCGGGCCGCGCGAAGCGGCCGAGGCGGTGGGCAGGTCGCTCGACGGGCCCGTGGCGGACCGGCTGCGCCAGGTGGCGGCGGAACTCCGCCTGGGAGGTGAACCGGCGGCCGTCTGGCCACGACTGGCCGAACTCCCCGGTGCGGAAGGTCTGGCGCGCTGTATGGAGCGTGCGGGCATAACCGGGGTACCGGCCGTCGAGTCGGCCTCCCGGACCGCCGCCGCGCTCCGTGCGGAGCAGGCCCGGGCCACCACCGCCCGGGGGCGGCGGGCCGGGGTGCTGGTCACCATGCCGCTGTCGGCGTGCTTCTTGCCGGCGTTCCTGGCGCTGGGCGTGGCGCCCGTACTGATCGGCCTGGCCAGCGGGCTGCTCGGGCGCAATTGAGCGGCGGACGCCGCGAGGTCGAAGCCGGCAGGTGAACTGCCGGTGCGTACGGACGGCGGCCGGGGACTGGCCACAGGCGGAGGCGCCGGCTCACCGGCCCAAGCCACCGGCTCATTGGCCGGGCCCCCGACGCACCGTCCAGGCCACCGGCGCCTCCTCAACTGCCCATCGGCAGACGCCGGCCAACCCGCACATGGCAGCCAACCAGCAATGACAACCAACCAGCAGAAGAGATCCATCAGCAGAAGACATCCAAAGGGGGATGGACATGGTTCGGAGGGGAATCGTCCGGCGGTGGTGGGCGCGGTTGCGCACGATCGGGGCCGACGACCGGGGGATGACCACGGCGGAGTACGCCGTGGGGACGCTCGCGGCGTGTGCCTTGGCGGCGGCGCTCTACAAGGTGGTGACGAGCGGACCGGTGCAGGCGCTGCTCCGGTCGGTGATCGAGCGGGCGCTCAATGTCCCGTTCTGACGGCGGCGCCCCGGGTCCCCTGGCTCGGGGCGCCCCGCCGAGCGCCCGCGACGCCGGATTCGTGACGGCGGAGACCGCTGTGGTCCTCCCCCTCCTCGTGGCGGTCGTGACGGCGCTGATCTGGGGGCTGATGGCGGTCTGCGCCCGTATCGAGTGCGTGGACGCGGCGCGGGCCGGGGCCCGTGCCGCGGCGCGGTCGGAGCCACGGTCGGCGGCGATCTCGGCGGCGCGGGACGCGGCCCCTAGGGATGCGCGGGTCGTGCTGTCGAGGGAGGGCGATCTGGTGCGCGTGCGGGTCGAGGCCCGGCTGCCCGGCGTGGCGCGGCTGACGGTGCGGGTTCGAGGGGAGGCGGCGGCCCTTGCGGAGGAGACGGTGCGGTGACGAGGGCTCGGCGACGGTCTGGACGGTCTTCGCGGCGGCGGCGCTGTGTGCGGTCTTCCTCGCCCTGATGGGGGTGGGGCAGGCCGTCACGGCGCGACACCGGGCGGGTGGCGCCGCGGACCTGGCGGCGCTGGCCGCGGCGGATCACGCCCTGCAGGGCTCGGCCGAGGCCTGCGCGGCGGCGCGTCGGGTGGCGACGGCGCAGCACACCCGCCTGGTGCGCTGCGCGGTGGACGGCTCGATCGCCGATGTCGCGGCCGAGGCGGGCAGCTCCCCCTTCACCTCCCGGGTGCGCGCCCGGGCCGGTCCGGCGGGGCGCCCTTCGCAGGGGCGGGCCGGGGCCAGGCCCGTCACGCCGTCCAAGGCACCGGCCAGGCCGCCGCGGCACCCGTTAGGCCTCCTTCGGCGCCCCGCGCAGCAGTTCGCCCAGCAACCGAACGGCTCCCCGTTTGTGGAGCGGGTCGTTGCCGTTGCCGCACTTGGGGGACTGGATGCAGGAAGGGCACCCGGCCTCGCACTCGCATGCGGCGATGGCGTCACGGGTGGCGGTGAGCCAGTCGGCGGCCGTGTGGAACGCGCGCTCGGCGAATCCGGCGCCGCCCGGGTGGCCGTCATAGACGAAGACGGTCGGCAGCAGGGTGTCCGGGTGCAGGGGCACGGAGACACCGCCGATGTCCCAGCGGTCACACGTGGCGAAGAGCGGCAGCATGCCGATGGAGGCGTGTTCCGCGGCGTGCAGGGCGCCGCCCAGCTGCTCGGGATTGACCCGGGCGGCGTCGAGCTGGTCCTCGGTGACCGTCCACCACACCGCTCGCGTGCGCAGCGTACGCGGCGGCAGGTCGAGCTTGGTCTCGCCCAGGACCTCGCCGGTGATCAGTTTCCGGCGCAGAAAGGAGACGACCTGATTGGTGACCTCGACGGAGCCGAAGCACAGCCGGGCCGCGCCCCAGGGAATCTCGGTGTCGGTCTCCAGGACGGAGATGGCGGTGGTGTCGCGGGCGGTCGTGGAATAGGGCGGGCTGGCTTCCTCGACGAGCGCCACATCGTCGTCCAGGTCGAGCCGTTGGACGACATAACTGCGCCCCTGGTGGAGGTGGACGGCGCCGTCGTGGACGGTGGTGTGCGCGGCGGCGGCATCCACGGTACCCAGCAGCCGCCCGGTGCCGGCCTCCACGACCTGCACCGGCGAGCCGCCCTGACCGCGGATGTCGGCGAGGTCCGCGGCTCGCTCGCGGCGCGTCCAGTGCCAGGCCTTGGCGCGCCGGCGCAACAGGCCCGCGGCCTCCAACTGGGGCATCAGGCCGGCCGCCGCGGTACCGAAGAGGGCGAAGTCCGCTTCGGCGAGCGGGATTTCGGACGCGGCCGCGCACAGATGCGGGGCGAGCACGTACGGGTTGTCGGGGTCGAGGACGGTGGTCTCGACGGGCTGGTCGAAGAGCGCCTCGGGGTGGTGGACCAGATAGGTGTCCAGCGGGTCGTCGCGGGCCACGAGCACGGCGAGTGCTCCCTGGCCGGAGCGGCCCGCCCGCCCGGCCTGCTGCCACAGCGAGGCCCGGGTCCCCGGATAGCCGGCGATGACCACGGCATCCAGTCCGGAGACGTCCACGCCCAGTTCGAGCGCGGTGGTGGCGGCCAGACCGAGCAGATCGCCGCTGTGCAGCGCCTGTTCCAGGGCGCGGCGTTCCTCGGGCAGATAGCCGCCCCGGTACGCGGCGACGCGTCCGGGCAGCGAACGGTCCACCTCCGCCAGCCGCTCCTGTGCGATCAGGGCGATCAGCTCCGCGCCGCGCCGGGAGCGGACGAAGGCGACGGTACGCACGGCCTGGACGGCGAGATCGGTGAGCAGGTCCGCGGTCTCGGCGGTGGCGGTGCGGCGGACCGGGGCGCCCTGCTCGCCGTGCAATTCGGTCAGCGGCGGCTCCCACAGCGCGAAGACCAACTCACCGCGCGGGGACGTGTCCTCCGTGATTTCCACCACTGGCAGACCGGTGAGCCGGGTCGCGGCCTGTCCCGGCTCGGCGGCCGTCGCGGAGGCGAGCAGAAAGACCGGATCGGAGCCGTAACGGGCACAGAGCCGTCGCAGCCGGCGGACGATCTGTGCGACGTGCGAGCCGAAGACGCCGCGGTAGCTGTGGCATTCATCGATGACGACATAGCGCAGCGCACGCAGGAAGGAGGACCAGCGCGGGTGCGACGGCAGGATGCCGCTGTGCAGCATGTCGGGGTTGGTCAGCACGTAGTTGGCGTACTGGCGGACCCATTCGCGCTCCTCGACGGGGGTGTCACCGTCGTAGACCGCGGGCCGGACGGCCGTGCCCAGCGGGGCGGCCAGCTCGCGTACGGCGCGCCGTTGATCGGCGGCCAGCGCCTTCGTGGGGGCCAGATACAGGGCCGTGGCGCCCCTCCCGTTCGGGGCCTCGGAGCCGTCCAGGAGCGTGGAGAGGACCGGCGCGAGATACGCCAGCGACTTCCCCGACGCGGTCCCGGTGGCGACGACGACCGACTCGCCGCGCACCGCGTGTTCGGATGTCCGTGCCTGGTGGGCCCAGGGACGCTCGATTCCGGCCGACCGGATGGCGTCGATCACTTCCGGCCGGATCTGTTCCGGCCAGTCGGCATGGCTGCCGATGCGCGGGGGCAAGTGCTCCGTATGAGTGATGCGCGCAGCGCGGGTCGCGCCCCGGGCGAGACGTTCGAGAATCATGCCTGGGGAAGGGCGCGTGCCCGCATCCGGCGGGAGTGGATTGGAGGCCATCGGCACCGAGTGTGTCACCGGAGTGACGGACAATGCTCAAAGGGCGTCGTGCACGCCTGCCGGTAAGTGATTGAATGCCATCGCGGCTGCCAGATCCGCCCCTACCGTCGGTGGGGAGGCCCCAGGGGGGCGACCGCTCGATAGCAAGGTGCTGGAGGATCCGTGGACCTGTCCCTGTCGACCCGGACCGTTGGCGACCGTACGGTCGTCGAGGTCGGTGGCGAGATTGATGTATACACCGCGCCCAAGCTGCGTGAGCAGCTGGTCGAGCTTGTGAACGACGGAAGCTACCACCTCGTGGTGGACATGGAACGTGTCGACTTCCTGGACTCCACTGGGCTCGGCGTGCTGGTCGGCGGGCTCAAGCGGGTGCGTGCCCATGAGGGCTCGCTGCGCCTGGTCTGCAACCAGGAGCGCATTCTCAAGATCTTCCGTATCACCGGTCTGACCAAGGTGTTCCCGATTCACACCTCGGTCGACGAAGCCGTCTCCGCCACCGACTGACGGTTTCGCCGGTCCCCCGCGCCGCCAGGCGCGGGGGGAGGAAGCAGTGGGG
This sequence comes from Streptomyces sp. TM32, assembly GCF_004122755.1. NCBI lineage: Bacteria > Bacillati > Actinomycetota > Actinomycetes > Kitasatosporales > Streptomycetaceae > Streptomyces > Streptomyces sp. TM32. Next base: position 697 of record NZ_SDIG01000252.1, on the reverse strand, counting down.
GGTACCGGACGCAGTGTCCGGCCCCCTGCGTCGCACGCCCGCATAACGAGGGGGATGGCATGGCCACCGTCGAACTTCGCTTCAGCGCCCTTCCCGAGCACGTCCGCACCGCGCGTCTGGTCGCGGCTGCCGTGGCACGGCGCGCCGGGGTGGACGAGGCCGTGCTGGACGAGGTGCGGCTCGCCGTCGGTGAGGCGTGCAGCCGGGCGGTGGGGCTGCACGAGAGCCATGACATCAACTCGCCGGTGCGGGTCCTGCTGATCGAGGACGAGAAGAAGTTCTCGATCGAGGTGGGCGATGGAGTGAACGGCGACTCCGGTGCGCACGGTACCGACCAGGCCGAGGGCGCCGCGGAGAGCGACGCCGAGGGCGAGGACGAGATGGGCCTCGCCGTCATCAGCGGGCTGGTCGACGACGTCGAGGTCACCACCGGCAAGGACGGCGGAATGATCCGCATGACCTGGCCCACGACGGCCGGAGCGGTCCTGCCGTAGGGCGGGTAGCGCCTCAGGCCCGTATCGCCTCGGTGCTCGTACGGCCCGCCGAAGCGCCGGATCGGCTGCGGACGGTCTCCGGGGGCCCTGCCCTCGGTGCGCTCCGGCGACCGCTTCATCGTCCCGACCGCGCGGTAACGAGCCCCTCAGTCGTCCTGACGCCACAGTTCCCCGCGTTCACCCCGCCCGGCTCCAGGGCCCTG
>NZ_SDIG01000026.1:0-60027 GCF_004122755.1 Streptomyces sp. TM32 | reverse complement strand
CCCCGGAAGCTGCCCCCCACCACAGCCCTCACTTCGCCCCGGGCCCACTGTGCCCGGTACGCTCACCGCCGTGTCACACGCTGATCAGTCCCCGAAAGCCCAGCACGCCGAGAAGGGCGGTCCCGGCACCTATCCGGGCGCACCCCGCCCTGACCGGGTCCGCCCCACACCCCTGGTGGACCTCGCCGAGCAGCTGGGATGCCCGGCCCCCGCCGCCGCCCACACCGATGTCATGGTCACCGGCATCACCCATGACTCCCGGGCGGTCCGCCCCGGCGATGTCTACGCCGCGCTGCCCGGCGCCCGTCTGCACGGCGCCGACTTCGTCGCCCAGGCCGCCGACCTCGGTGCCGCGGCGATCCTGACGGACCCCTCCGGCGCCGAGCGCGCCGCCGCGACCGGCCTGCCGGTCCTCGTCGTCGAGAACCCCCGCGCGCGGATGGGCGCCCTGGCCGTCTCGATCTACGGAACGCCGGGCGAGGACCTCCTCCAGATCGGCATCACCGGCACCTCCGGCAAGACCACCACCGCGTACCTCATCGAGGGCGGGCTGCGGGCCGCCGCGGCCAAGCGCCCCGACGGCGGGCTCACGGGCCTGATCGGCACCGTCGAGACCCGTATCGGCGACGAGCGGATCAAGTCCGAGCGCACCACCCCCGAAGCCACCGACCTGCAGGCACTGTTCGCCGTGATGCGTGAGCGCGGGGTCCGTGCGGTCGCCATGGAGGTCTCCAGCCACGCCCTGGTCCTCGGCCGGGTCGACGGCTGCGTCTTCGACGTCGCGATCTTCAACAACCTCAGCCCGGAGCACATGGAGTTCCACTCCGGCATGGAGGACTACTTCCAGGCCAAGGCCCAGCTGTTCACCAAGGCCCGCAGCCGCGCCGGCGTGGTCAACCTCGACGACGAGTACGGCAAGCGCCTGGCCGAGGGCGAGTCCGAGGTCCCGGTCACCACCTTCTCCGCGGAGGGCCACCCGGACGCCGACTGGCGCGCCGCGGACGTCGAGGTCGGCACCCTCGGCTCGACCTTCACCGTGCACGGCCCGGACGGGCAGACGGTGCGCGCCGCCTCCCCGATCGCCGGCCCCTTCAACGTCGCCAACGCGCTCGCCGCGATCGTCTCGCTGGTCGTCGCCGGTATCGACGCGCAGACCGCGGCCGACGGCGTGGCCGCGGTGCCCGGCGTCCCCGGCCGTCTGGAGCGCATCGACGCCGGCCAGCCGTATCTGGCGGTCGTCGACTACGCCCACAAGACCGACGCCGTCGAATCGGTTCTGCGCGCGCTGCGCAAGGTCACCGACGGCAAGCTGCACGCCGTCCTCGGCTGCGGCGGCGACCGCGATCCGCACAAGCGCGGCCCGATGGGCGCCGCGGTGGCCCGGCTCGCCGACACGGCCGTCCTGACCTCCGACAACCCCCGTAACGAGGACCCGCTCGCGATCCTCGCCACCATGCTCGCGGGCGCCGCCGAGGTGCCGATCCACGAACGCGGCACGGTGCTGGTCGAGGAGGAGCGGGCCGCCGCCATCGCCGCCGCCGTCGCGCGCGCCGAGCCCGGCGACACCGTGATCGTCGCGGGCAAGGGCCATGAGCAGGGCCAGGACATCGCCGGAGTGGTACGCCCCTTCGACGACCGCCAGGTGCTGCGCGGTGCCATCGAGGACTCGTTGAAGCCACAGCAGTCGCAGCAGCCGAACCACCAGGGATGACACACCTCCATGTGCGCACAATCCGCTTACCGTCACCGCCCGCCCCTCGACGGGGGTGACCTGTGATCTCCCTGTCGCTCGCCGAGATCGCGAGCATCGTCGGCGGGCAGCAGTACGACATACCGGACGACGACCGCCGGGTGACCGGACCGGTCGTGGCCGACTCCCGCGCGGTTTGCCCCGGCTCGCTGTTCGTGGCCTTCGCCGGGGAACGCGTCGACGGCCATGACTTCGCCCGGGGTGCCGTGGAGGCGGGCGCGGTGGTTGTTCTGGCCGCCCGCCCCGTCGGCGTCCCCGCGATCGTCGTCGACGACGTCACCGCCGCGCTCGGCGCGCTCGCCCGCGCCGTCGTCGAGCGGCTCGGCACCACCGTCGTCGGGCTGACCGGCTCGGCCGGCAAGACCAGCACCAAGGACCTGCTCGCCCAACTGCTGCAGCGGCACGGCCCGACCGTCTGGCCCGAGGGCAACCTCAACAACGAGATCGGGCTGCCGCTGACCGCGCTGCGCGCCGATGAGACGACCCGTCACCTCGTCCTGGAGATGGGCGCCCGCGGCGTCGGCCACATCCGCTACCTCGCCGGGCTGACCCCGCCGCGGGTCGGTGTGGTGCTCAACGTCGGCTCCGCGCACATCGGCGAGTTCGGCGGTCGCGAGCAGATCGCCGCGGCGAAGGGCGAACTCGTCGAGGCGCTGCCGTCCGCGGCGGAGGGCGGGATCGCGGTGCTCAACGCCGACGATCCGTACGTCCGTGCCATGGCGGTGCGCACAACGGCCCGTACGGTCCTGTTCGGTGAGGCCGCGGACGCCGATGTGCGTGCCGAGAATGTCCGTCTCACGGCGCTCGGACAGCCCGCATTTACGCTTCACACACCCTCCGGGTGCAGTGATGTGACCATGCGGCTGTACGGTGAGCACCACGTGTCGAACGCGCTCGCCGCGGCCGCCGTAGCCCATGAGTTGGGCATGCCCGTGGACGAGATCGCCTCCGCGCTCTCCGAAGCCGGCACGCTCTCCCGCTGGCGTATGGAGGTCACCGAGCGCGCGGACGGCGTGACGGTCGTCAACGACGCCTACAACGCGAACCCCGAGTCCATGCGAGCGGCGCTGCGAGCGCTGGTCGCCATGGGCGCCGCCGCCAAGGCGGAGGGCGGGCGCACGTGGGCGGTGCTCGGTGAGATGGCCGAGCTGGGCGAGGAGTCACTCGCCGAACACGACGCGGTCGGGCGGCTGGTCGTCCGACTCAACGTCAGCAAGCTCGTGGCGGTCGGCGGCGCGGAAGCGGCGTGGCTCGACATGGGCGCCAAGAACGAGGGTTCGTGGGGTGAGGAGTCGGTGCACGTGTCCGACGCGCGGGCGGCGGTCGACCTGTTGCGCAGCGAGCTGCGGCCGGGAGATGTCGTGCTGGTGAAGGCGTCCAGGTCGGTGGGGCTGGAGCGGGTCGCCGCAGCATTGCTGGACGACGGCGGCGCCGCGGGCGCCGCGGGCGCTGAGGGTGGAGCCGCATCCCGATGAACACGATGAAGCAGATCCTCTTCTCCGGAACGATCGGGCTCTTCCTGACCCTGATCGGCACCCCGCTGCTGATCAAGCTGCTGGCCAAAAAGGGATACGGGCAGTTCATCCGCGATGACGGCCCGCGGACGCACGGCAGCAAGAAGGGCACGCCCACCATGGGCGGCATCTCCTTCATCCTGGCCACGATCATCGCCTACGTCGTGACCAAGCTGATCACCTCCAGCGACCCCACCTTCTCCGGTGTGCTGGTGCTGTTCCTGATGGCGGGCATGGGCCTGGTCGGGTTCCTCGACGACTACATCAAGATCGTCAAGCAGCGCTCGCTGGGCCTGCGGGCCAAGGCCAAGATGGCCGGCCAGCTGATCGTCGGCATCGCCTTCGCGGTGCTCTCGCTGCAATTCGCCGACCTGCGCGGACAGACCCCGGCCTCGGACCGGCTGTCCTTCACCCAGGACTTCGGCTGGCAGATCGGCCCGGTGATCTTCGTGATCTGGGCGCTGTTCATGATCCTGGCGATGTCCAACGGCGTGAACCTCACCGACGGCCTCGACGGCCTGGCCACCGGCGCCTCGGTGATGGTCTTCGGCGCGTACACCTTCATCGGCATCTGGCAGCACCAGGAGTCCTGCGCCAACCAGATCACCGCGGGGCCCGGCTGTTACGAGGTCCGCGACCCACTCGACCTCGCGGTCGTCGCCTCGGCCCTGATGGGTGCCTGCTTCGGCTTCCTGTGGTGGAACACCTCACCCGCCAAGATCTTCATGGGGGACACCGGCTCGCTGGCCCTGGGCGGCGCGCTCGCCGGTCTGGCCATCTGCTCCCGTACCGAGCTGCTGCTGGCCATCCTCGGCGGCCTCTTCGTCCTGATCACCATGTCCGTGGTCATCCAGGTCGGCTCGTTCCGGCTGACCGGTAAGCGGGTCTTCCGGATGGCGCCACTCCAGCACCACTTCGAGCTCAAGGGGTGGTCGGAAGTGCTGGTGGTGGTCAGATTCTGGATTATTCAGGGCATGTGCGTCATCGTCGGACTCGGCATCTTCTACGGCGGTTGGCAGGCAGCGAAGTGACCACCCACGGTCCGACCGGCGCTCCCGCGGGATTCGACGGTCAGCACATCACCGTGGCCGGCCTGGGCGTGAGCGGCATCAGTGCCGCCCGCGCGCTGGCCGGCCTCGGCGCCCACGTCACCGTCGTGGACGGCGGCGACGGGGACACCCAGCGGGCGGCGGCGCGGGAGCTGGAGGCGGCAGGTATGACCGTCCGCCTCGGTGACGGTGAGACCTTCCCCGAGGGCACCGACCTCGTCGTGACCTCGCCCGGCTGGAAGCCGGACAGCCCGCTGTTCACGGCGGCCGCCGCGGCCGGGGTGGACGTGGTCGGCGACGTGGAGATCGCCTGGCGGCTGCGCGAGACCGTCGCGGGGCAGCCGCCCGCCGCCTGGCTCGCGGTCACCGGCACCAACGGCAAGACCACCACCGTACGGATGCTGGCCTCGATCCTGGCCGCCGAGGGCCTGCACACCACGGCCGTCGGCAACATCGGCACCCCGATCATCGATGTCGTCCTCGGCCAGGGCAAGGACGGTGCGCGCCCCTACGACGTGCTCGCCGTGGAGCTCTCCAGCTACCAGCTGCACTGGGCGCCGTCGCTGCGCGCGCACTCCGCCGTGGTCCTCAACCTCGCCCCCGACCACCTCGACTGGCACGGCTCCATGGAGGCCTACGCCGCCGACAAGGGCCGGATCTACGAGGGCAACACCGTCGCCTGCGTGTACAACGCGGCCGACAAGGCGACCGAGGACCTGGTGCGCGAGGCCGATGTCGAGGAGGGCTGCCGGGCCATCGGCTTCACCCTCGGCACCCCCGGCCCCTCCCAACTCGGCGTCGTCGAGGGCCTCCTCGTCGACCGCGCCTTCGTGGAGAACCGGCAACAGCAGGCCCAGGAGCTCGCCGAGGTCTCCGACATCGCGCCCGGTTCCGGCACCCCCGCCCCGCACAACATCGCCAACGCCCTCGCGGCGGCGGCGCTGGCCCGTGCCTTCGGCGTCCGGCCCGCCGCGGTACGCGACGGACTGCGCGCCTTCCACCCGGAGGCACACCGCATCCAGCACGTCGCGGAGTTCGACGGCGTCACCTACATCGACGACTCCAAGGCCACCAACACCCACGCCACCGAGGCGTCGTTGGCGGCGTACGAGCACATCGTGTGGATCGCCGGCGGCCTCGCCAAGGGCGCGACCTTCGACGAGCTGGTGCAGAAGTCCGCGGCCCGGCTGCGCGGCGTGGTGCTGATCGGCGCCGATCGGGCGCTGATTCGCGAAGCCCTGGTGCGACACGCCCCCGATGTCCCGGTGGTCGACCTCGACCGGACAGACACTGGGGCGATGTCCGAGGCGGTCCGGGAAGCGACCCGTCTGGCCGAGCCGGGCGATACCGTCCTGCTGGCTCCGGCCTGTGCCTCGATGGACATGTTCGTCAATTACAACAAGCGGGGCGAGGCCTTCGCCGACGCGGTCGGCGAGCTGACCGCACGGGATCACTAGACCGTTTCTCCCCGCCGCCACCGGGACCGGTCGGCGCGCGCACCTGTGGAGGGGACGAGGATGACGGCCCGATCGCCGAAGGCGGCCCCTCCGCGTCCGCCGCGCCGGCCCGCCATGGTGCGGGGGCCGCGCGGCGGCCGCGTCCCCGGTGGCCCCCGGGGCTTCCTGGTCAGGGTGCGGCGTGCCTGGGACCGTCCGCTGACCGCGTACTACCTGATCCTCGGCGGCAGCCTGCTGATCACCGTGCTGGGCCTGGTGATGGTCTACTCGGCGTCCCAGATCAAGGCGCTGCAGTCCGGCCTGGCCCCGGCGTACTTCTTCCGCAAGCAGCTGCTCGCCGCGGTCCTCGGCGGCGGGTTGCTGCTGGCCGCGTCCCGGATGCCGGTGCGGCTGCACCGCGGGCTGGCCTATCCGCTGCTGGCCGGCTCGGTGTTCCTGATGTGCCTGGTGCAGATCCCCGGGATAGGGGTCGCGGTCAACGGCAACCAGAACTGGATCAACCTCGGCGGCCCGTTCCAGATGCAGCCGAGCGAGTTCGGCAAGCTCGCGCTGGTGCTGTGGGGCGCCGATCTGCTGGCCCGCAAACAGGACAAGAAGCTGCTGGTGCAGTGGAAGCACCTGCTGGTGCCGCTGATCCCGGTCGCCTTTCTGCTGCTCGGGCTGATCATGCTCGGCGGCGACATGGGCACCGCGATCATTCTCACGGCGATCCTCTTCGGGCTGCTGTGGCTGGCCGGTGCGCCGACCAGGCTGTTCGTGGGGGTGCTGGGTGCCGCCACGTTGATCGGGGCGTTGCTGATCAAGACCAGCGCCAACCGGATGTCCCGGCTGGCCTGCATCGGAGCGACCGATCCGGGGCCCGGGGACCAGTGCTGGCAGGCCGTGCACGGCATCTACGCCCTGGCGTCCGGCGGATTCTTCGGTTCCGGCCTCGGCGCGAGTATGGAAAAATGGGGAGAACTCCCTGAACCGCACACCGACTTCATCTTCGCCATCACCGGGGAGGAACTGGGTCTGGCGGGGACGCTGTCGGTGCTCGCCCTCTTCGCGGCTCTAGGCTATGCGGGTATCCGCGTGGCCGGACGCACGGAGGACCCCTTCGTACGGTACGCCGCGGGAGGTGTGACCACCTGGATCACGGCCCAGGCCGTGATCAACATCGGTGCGGTGCTCGGCCTGCTGCCGATCGCCGGTGTCCCGCTCCCGCTGTTCTCCTACGGAGGCTCCGCCCTGCTGCCGACGATGTTCGCCATCGGGCTGCTGATCGCCTTCGCGCGGGACGAGCCCGCTGCACGGGTGGCGTTGACGGCCCGGTCGAAGCGGAAGCCGGTCTTCGGCAGAAGACCGGCTGGGGTGAGATGGAAGACGATGAGACGGCGCGTCAAGAAGCGGCCGTCCGGAGAGCGGTGAATTTCGGTGCATGTCGTACTCGCCGGTGGGGGGACCGCCGGCCACATCGAGCCCGCGCTCGCCCTCGCGGACGCACTGCGGAGGCAGGACCCCACCGTGGGGATCACGGCACTCGGCACGGAGAAGGGCCTGGAGACCCGGCTCGTCCCGGAACGCGGCTATGAGCTGGGGCTGATCCCCGCGGTACCCCTCCCGCGCAAGCCCACGCCGGAACTGATCACCGTCCCCGGGCGGCTGCGCGGCACGATCAAGGCCGCCGAGCAGATCCTGGAGCGCACCAAGGCCGACTGCGTCGTCGGCTTCGGCGGCTATGTGGCGCTGCCCGGATACCTGGCCGCCAAGCGGCTCGGGGTGCCGATCATCGTCCACGAGGCGAACGCCCGGCCCGGTCTGGCCAACAAGATCGGCTCGCGGTACGCCAAGTTCGTCGCCGTCAGCACCCCCGACAGCAAGCTGCGCGGGGCCCGCTACGTCGGCATCCCGCTGCGCCGCACCATCGCGACCCTGGACCGTGCCGCGGTCCGCCCCGAGGCGCGGGCCGCCTTCGGCCTGGACCCCAACCTCCCGACGCTGCTGGTCTCCGGCGGTTCCCAGGGCGCCCGCCGGCTCAACGAGGTCATCCAGGCCACCGTGCCGGCCCTGCAGCGCGCCGGCATCCAGGTCCTGCACGCGGTCGGCCCGAAGAACGAACTGCCGCGTGCGGACAACATGCCCGGGATGCCCCCCTATGTCCCGGTACCGTACGTGGACCGGATGGATCTCGCGTACGCCGCGGCCGACATGATGCTCTGCCGCGCGGGCGCGATGACCGTCGCCGAGTTGTCCGCCGTCGGGCTCCCGGCCGCGTTCGTCCCGCTGCCCATCGGCAACGGCGAGCAGCGGCTCAACGCCCAGCCGCTGGTCAACGCCGGCGGAGGTCTGCTGGTCGACGACGCCCAGCTGACCTCGGACTGGGTGCAGAGCCAGGTGCTCCCGGTCCTGGCCGATCCGCACCGGCTGTACGAGATGTCGCGCGCGGCCTCCGAATTCGGCCGCCGGGACGCCGACGAGCTGTTGGTCGGCATGGTGTACGAGGCGATTGCGCAGCACAACAAGTAGCGCACGAGAGAAGGCAGGGGAGCGTGGCCGGACCGGCAACCGCCCGTCGGGGCGAGCAGAAGTCACCGTCCGGCCCGCCCTCCGCCGAGGCGCCCCCGGGGCGAAGATTCGGGTGGGTGCGCCTTCCCGTTCGCGCGCCGGGCCGCCGTAGTCTGATCATCATCCTGGTCGGCGTGCTGCTGCTCGGCGCGTTCGGCGCCTGGGTGCTCTTCGCCTCGAACTGGCTGCGGGTGGAACGCGTCAGGGTCACCGGCACCGAGGTACTGACGCCGCATGAGGTCGTCGCCGCGGCGCATGCCCCGATGAACGCCCCGCTGGCCTCCGTGGACACCGAGGCGCTGGCCCGCCGGCTGCGCGACCGGCTGCCGCGCATCAAGACCGTGGACGTCGAGCGGTCCTGGCCGAACACAATCGGTCTGAATGTGACCGAAAGAATGCCGGAACTGCTGATGCGAGCGGGCGGAAAGTTTGCCGAAGTGGACGCCGAGGGTGTCCGGTTCGCCACCGTGGAGGCGGCCCCCCAGGGTGTTCCGCTTCTGGAAATGAACGTATCCGACTCTCCGAGTCTGCATCAGTTCGGAACCGACCGTTTGCGACGCTCCGCTGTTGAGGTCGCCCAGGATCTGCCCACGGCGCTGCGCAAGGGCCTCCGGAAGGTCCGGGTCCGGTCCTACGACGCCATCACCCTCGAACTGGCGGGCGGCCGCACCGTCGCCTGGGGTAGCCACGAACAGGGCGCCGAAAAGGCAAAGGTGCTGGCCGCGCTGGTGAAAGCCGCGCGTGACGCGCGCCACTTCGATGTGTCGGTGCCCAGCGCCCCTGCCGTATCCGGGAGTTGACGTCCGTAGCCGCAGGCCAGCACCCTGGATGGCTACGACTATGGGTGATCACATAGGGTGAAAAGAAAAACGGGAGGTTCGGCGTGTTCGTTGAACGTGCGCGCCTTGTCGACTTAGTGTCTCGTTCCAAAGGGACTATGGAACCAAGGAACACAGGCACAGGTAACCCTAAACTTCAACGTTAGGGTTCGGGTCGGCACTACGAACCGTCCCATCGGCATCAGTCGGCGTCCACACGCAGTGCGGCGACGACACGTAACTCGAGGCGAGAGGCCTTCGACGTGGCAGCACCGCAGAACTACCTCGCAGTCATCAAGGTCGTCGGCATCGGCGGCGGTGGCGTGAACGCCATCAACCGGATGATCGAGGTCGGGCTCAAGGGCGTCGAGTTCATCGCGATCAACACCGATGCGCAGGCGCTGCTGATGAGCGACGCCGACGTCAAGCTCGACGTCGGCCGCGAAATGACGCGCGGGCTCGGCGCCGGCGCCAACCCGGATGTGGGTCGCAAGGCGGCCGAGGACCACCGCGAGGAGATCGAGGAGGTCCTCAAGGGGGCCGACATGGTCTTCGTGACCGCGGGAGAGGGCGGCGGCACCGGCACCGGCGGCGCACCCGTCGTCGCCAACATCGCGCGCTCGCTGGGCGCCCTGACGATCGGTGTGGTCACCCGCCCGTTCACCTTCGAGGGCCGCCGTCGCGCCAACCAGGCCGAGGACGGCATCGCCCAGCTGCGCGAAGAGGTCGACACCCTCATCGTGATCCCCAATGACCGGCTGCTGTCCATCTCGGACCGTCAGGTGAGCGTGCTCGACGCGTTCAAGTCGGCGGACCAGGTGCTGCTGTCGGGTGTGCAGGGCATCACCGATCTGATCACCACCCCGGGCCTGATCAACCTCGACTTCGCCGACGTCAAGTCCGTGATGTCGGAGGCCGGGTCCGCCCTCATGGGCATCGGCTCGGCGCGCGGCGACGACCGCGCGGTGGCCGCCGCGGAGATGGCGATCTCCTCGCCGCTCCTGGAGGCGTCCATCGACGGCGCCCGCGGCGTGCTGCTCTCCATCTCCGGCGGCTCCGACCTCGGTCTCTTCGAGATCAACGAGGCCGCGCAGCTGGTCAGCGAGGCGGCACACCCCGAAGCCAACATCATCTTCGGTGCGGTCATCGACGACGCGCTGGGTGACGAGGTCCGGGTCACGGTCATCGCCGCGGGCTTCGACGGCGGTCAGCCGCCGGCCCGCCGCGACGCACAGTCCGCCGCGTCCACCCCGAAGCGCGAGGAGCCCGCCCCGGCCCCGAGCCGTCCGGTCGCTCCGCCCGAGCCGCGGTCGTCGTCCTTCGGCGGACTGGGTTCGGTGCCCGTACGCGACGAGGAGCCGGCCCCGGCCGAGTCCTCCTCGCTGGGTGAGGTGTCCTCGCCTCCGGCGAGCGCCCCGCAGGTTCCCCCGGCCCGTCCGTACTCGGACTCCGCGGCCGAGGAACTCGACGTCCCCGACTTCCTGAAGTGACGTAAAGCAGCGAAGTGATAGGGAAACAGCATCACGAGAGCGGCGCGCACTTCGCCTTCACCGACCGGTGGGGCGGGGTGAGCGCCGCTCCGTATGAGCAGCTCAATCTGGGCGGCGCGGTCGGCGACGACCCGCAGGCCGTCCGCACCAACCGTGCCCGCGCCGCCGCGGAACTCGGCCTCGACCCGGCCGCGGTGGTCTGGATGAACCAGGTCCACGGCCGGGACGTCGCCGTGGTCGACGGACCGTGGCGAGACGAGGACGTCCCCGCTGTCGACGCGGTGGTGACGGATCGCCGGGGTCTTGCGCTCGCCGTTCTGACGGCCGACTGCACCCCGGTCCTGCTCGCCGACCCGGTCGCCGGGGTCGCGGGGGCCGCGCACGCCGGCCGGCCCGGGCTGGTCGCCGGGGTCGTCCCGGCGGTCGTCGAGGCGATGGTGCAACAGGGCGCGGAGCCGGCCCGGATCATCGCGTACACCGGACCCGCGATCTGCGGGCGGTGTTACGAGGTGCCCGAGGCGATGCGCGACGAGGTCGCCGCCGTGGTGCCCGAGTCCCGGGCGACGACCGGCTGGGGCACACCCGCGGTGGACGTCACCGCCGGCGTACGGGCCCAACTCGCCGCGGCGGGCGTGCCGTTGCGTGAGGATTCCCACATCTGCACCCGCGAGTCCGCGGACCACTTTTCTTACCGGCGCGACCGTACGACGGGGCGGCTCGCGAGCTATGTGTGGCTCGGGGCGCCCCCGGCCCGGGGCTGGGGGAGGCCGAGCCGTGACGGACGACCGTAGAACGCAGCTGGCACAGAACCTGGCGCAGGTGGAGGAACGTATCTCCGCTGCCTGCGCCAAGGCTGGCCGGCCGCGTGCCGACGTGACCCTGATCGTGGTCACCAAGACCTACCCCGCGAGCGATGTGCGGCTGCTCGCGGAGCTGGGGGTGCGGCAGGTCGCGGAGAACCGTGATCAGGAGGCCGCTCCCAAGGCCGCTGAATGCGGAGATTTGCCGCTTAATTGGCACTTCGTTGGTCAATTGCAGACGAACAAGGTGCGGTCCGTGGCCGGATATGCCGGAGTTGTTCAGTCGGTCGACCGGGCCAGGCTCGCCACCGCCCTCTCCAGGGAGGCGGTGCGCGCCGAGCGCGAACTGGGGTGCCTGATCCAGGTGGCGCTCGACGCGGAGTCGGGGGAGCGGGGGGACCGGGGCGGGGTGGCGCCGGACGGAGTCGAGGCACTTGCCGAGACGATCGCCGGGGCCCAAGGGCTGCGCCTGGACGGTGTGATGACCGTCGCACCGCTGGCCGGGCCGTATGCCGGCCGTGAACTCGCCGCTTTCGAACGGCTCATGGAAATCTCATCCGACCTGCGCGGGCTGCATCCTGCTGCCAACATGGTGTCAGCAGGCATGAGCGCGGACCTTGAGGATGCCGTGGCGGCCGGGGCGACACATGTGCGCGTCGGCACTGCGGTACTCGGAGTCCGACCACGGCTCCGGTAACGTCGCCAAGCAAGTCGGACCACAGCACAAAATATGGTCATTCCCGCACAAGCGGGCAGGCCACGTGGATCCAAGGCCCCTGCTGACGGAGCCGATCCACCACAGAGCGGAGGACGCAGAGAATGGCCGGCGCGATGCGCAAGATGGCGGTCTACCTCGGCCTCGTGGAGGACGATGGGTACGACGGCCGGGGGTTCGACCCCGACGACGAGTTCGAGCCCGAGCTTGACCCGGAACCCGATCGGGGGCGGCGTCAACAGCACCAGGCTCAGCCCGAAATCCCCCCGGAAAGGGAGGAACCCGTCCGTGCTGTGACACCTCCGGCGCAACGTGAACCGGCCCCGCTCACCGTGGAAAGCGGACGACCCGCGCGAATCGCCCCCGTGTCATCCATCACACCCGAACGTCCAAATCTGGAGAAGAACGCACCGGTGATCATGCCCAAGGTTGTGTCCGAGCGGGAGCCCTACCGCATCACCACACTCCACCCCCGGACCTACAACGAAGCCCGTACCATCGGGGAACACTTCCGTGAGGGCACTCCGGTGATCATGAATCTGACGGAGATGGATGACACCGATGCGAAGCGACTTGTCGACTTTGCGGCCGGTTTGGTGTTTGGTCTTCACGGCAGTATCGAGCGGGTGACGCAGAAGGTGTTCCTGTTGTCTCCTGCTAACGTCGATGTCACGGCGGAGGACAAGGCCCGTATCGCAGAGGGCGGGTTCTTCAACCAGAGCTGAGACGCAACACCGGGCACACCGGGGCCGTAAGGTCTGCACAGGAGCAAGGGGAGAGGGACAGCGCGAGATGAGTGTCTTTGGTCAGGTGATCTACATCGCGCTGTACTGCTTCCTGATCGTGTTGATCTTCCGGCTGGTGATGGACTATGTGTTCCAATTCGCCCGTTCATGGCAACCCGGCAAGGCGATGGTGGTCATTCTTGAGGCCGCCTACACTGTCACTGATCCGCCACTCAAGCTTCTGCGGCGGGTAATTCCGCCGCTGCGTCTCGGGGGCGTGGCGCTCGACCTGTCCTTCTTCGTATTGATGATCATCGTGTACATCCTGATCACCGTCGTGAGGTCGGTGTTGTTGGTGTGAACGATACGGTCTTGCCGATTGCCGACGACTACGTTGAGGTGAAGTAGAGATGCCGTTGACCCCCGAGGACGTGCGGAACAAGCAGTTCACGACCGTCCGCCTCCGAGAAGGCTATGACGAGGACGAGGTCGATGCCTTCCTCGATGAGGTCGAAGCCGAACTGACCCGGCTCCTGCGGGAGAACGAGGACCTCCGCGCCAAGCTTGCGGCTGCCACCCGCGCCGCCGCGCAGAACCAGCAGCAGCAGGGTCTGCGCAAGGGACCGGACCAGCAGCAGGAGCAGCAGCAGAGGCCCGGGGCCCCTGTGCCCGCCGCCATATCCGGTCCGCAGCCGGTGCCGCCGCAGCAGCAGGGGATGGGTGGACCTCCCCAACTGCCCGGTGGAGCACCGCAGCTGCCTCCTGGTCCCGGTGGCCACGGCCCGCAGGGCCCGCACGGCCCCGGTCCGATGGGTCCCGGCGGTCCCATGGGCGGCCCGATGGGCGGCCCCGGTGGACCCCAGCTGCCCGGCCCCGGCGGCCAGCAGGGCGGCCCGGGCGGTGACAGCGCGGCACGCGTGCTGTCGCTGGCACAGCAGACCGCCGACCAGGCGATCGCGGAGGCCCGTTCCGAGGCCAACAAGATCGTCGGCGAGGCGCGCAGCCGTGCCGAGGGCCTGGAGCGGGACGCCCGCGCCAAGGCCGACGCGCTGGAGCGGGACGCGCAGGAGAAGCACCGCGTGGCGATGGGCTCGCTGGAGTCGGCCCGCGCGACGCTGGAGCGCAAGGTCGAGGACCTGCGCGGCTTCGAGCGCGAGTACCGCACGCGGCTGAAGTCCTACCTGGAGAGCCAGCTGCGTCAGCTGGAGAACCAGGCCGACGACTCGCTGGCCCCGCCGCGGACCCCGGCGACCGCTTCGCTGCCGCCGTCCCCGTCGATGGCGTCGGCCGGTGCGGGTGCCATGGGCGGTAACCACACCATGGGTGGCGGTCAGTCCATGGGTGGTGGCAACCACTCCATGGCCGGTCAGTCCAGCGGTGGTCCGTCCTACGGCGGTCAGCAGCAGATGTCGCCGGCGATGACCCAGCCGATGGCTCCGGTGCGGCCGCAGAGCCCGCAGCCGATGCAGCAGACGCCGTCGCCGATGCGGGGCTTCCTCATCGACGAGGACGACAACTGACGCCCGCGTAGCGCGCACGGTCGGCAATCAGGGCCGGGCCCCGAAGGAAGAACATTCCTTCGGGGCCCGGCCCTTTTGTGTGGACTTGTCCGTGCGGCCGGGGGCGGGTGCGGGGACGGCGAAGCCCCCCGGCGCGAGCGGCGCCGGGGGGCTTCGTGCGGGCGGGCCCGGGGTTACGCCTTGCGGAGGCGGAAGGTGAGGGCCAGGGCCTCGTCGGTGAACTCGGGGCCGTAGGCACCGTCCACCTCGTCGGCGGTGTGCTGCTCGTTCACGAACTCCGTGGCGAGCACCTCGTCGGAGATCAGGCCGGTGTGGTCGGTCAGTGCCGTGCGCACCTCTTCGTCGGTGGACTGCCAGCGCAGCGCGATCCGGTCGGCGACGTCCAGACCGCTGTTCTTACGGGCCTCCTGGATCAGCCGGATCGCGTCCCGGGCCAGGCCCGCGCGGCGCAGCTCGGGAGTGATCTCCAGGTCGAGGGCGACCGTCGCCCCCGCGTCGGAGGCCACCGACCAGCCCTCGCGCGGGGTTTCGGTGATGATCACCTCGTCGGGGGCGAGGGAGACGGTCTCGCCGTCGACCTCGACGCTCGCCGTGCCCTCGCGCAGGGCGAGCGAGAGGGCCGCGGCGTCCGCGGCGGCGACGGCCTTGGCGACCGCCTGGACGCCCTTGCCGAACCGCTTGCCGAGGGCACGGAAGTTCGCCTTGGCGGTGGTGTCGACGAGGGAGCCCCCGACCTCGGAGAGGGAGGCCAGCGAGCTGACGTTGAGCTCCTCGGTGATCTGGGTGCGCAGGTCCTCGGGCAGGGCCGCGAAGCCGTGGGCCGCGACCAGCGCGCGGGACAGCGGCTGGCGGGTCTTGACGCCGGACTCGGCGCGGGTGGCACGGCCCAGTTCGACCAGCCGGCGAACCAGCAGCATCTGGGCGGACAGCGTCGGGTCGATGGCGGCCTTGTCGGCGACCGGCCAACTGGCGAGGTGGACCGAATCCGGGGCGTCCGGGGTCACCGGGACGACCAGGTCCTGCCAGACCCGCTCGGTCAGGAACGGGGTGAGGGGCGCCATGAGACGGGTGACGGTCTCGATGACCTCGTGGAGGGTGCGCAGCGCGGCCGCGTCGCCCTGCCAGAAGCGGCGGCGGGAGCGGCGGACGTACCAGTTGGAGAGGTCGTCGACGAAGGAGGAGAGCAGCTTGCCGGCCCGCTGGGTGTCGAAGCCCTCCAGGGACTCGGTGACCTGCTCGACCAGGGTGTTCAGCTCGCCGAGCAGCCAGCGGTCCAGCAGCGGGCGGTCGGCGGGCGCCGGGTCGGCGGCGGACGGCGCCCAGTTCGAGGTACGGGCGTACAGCGCCTGGAAGGCGACGGTGTTCCAGTACGTCAGCAGCGTCTTGCGGACGACTTCCTGGATGGTGCCGTGGCCCACCCGGCGGGCGGCCCACGGGGAGCCGCCGGCGGCCATGAACCAGCGGACCGCGTCGGCGCCGTGCTGGTCCATGAGCGGGATCGGCTGGAGGGTGTTGCCCAGGTGCTTGGACATCTTCCGGCCGTCCTCGGCCAGGATGTGGCCCAGGCAGACCACGTTCTCGTACGACGACTTGTCGAAGACGAGGGTGCCGACCGCCATCAGCGTGTAGAACCAGCCGCGGGTCTGGTCGATGGCCTCGGAGATGAACTGCGCCGGGTAGCGCTTCTCGAACAGCTCCTTGTTGCGGTACGGGTAGCCCCACTGCGCGAACGGCATCGAGCCCGAGTCGTACCAGGCGTCGATGACCTCCGGGACGCGGGTCGCGGTTCCCCGGCAGGTGGGGCAGGCGAAGGTGATCTCGTCGATGAACGGGCGGTGCGGGTCCAGGTCCGACTGGTCGGTGCCGGTCAGCTCGGTCAGCTCGGCCAGCGAGCCGACGCAGGTGAGGTGGTTCTCCGCGCAGCGCCAGATGGGCAGCGGGGTGCCCCAGTAGCGGTTGCGGGACAGCGCCCAGTCGATGTTGTTGTTCAGCCAGTCGCCGAAGCGGCCGTGCTTGACCGACTCCGGGAACCAGTTGGTGTGCTCGTTCTCCCGCAGCAGAGCGTCCTTGACGGCGGTCGTGCGGATGTACCACGAGGGCTGCGCGTAGTAGAGCAGTGCGGTGTGGCAGCGCCAGCAGTGCGGATAGCTGTGCTCGTAGGCGAGGTGCCGGAAGAGCAGACCGCGGGCGCCGAGGTCGGCGACCAGCGCCTCGTCGGCCTTCTTGAAGAACTGGCCGCCGATCAGGTCCAGCTGCTCCTCGAAGGTGCCGTCCGGGCGGACCGGATTGATCACCGGCAGGCCGTACGCCCGGCAGGTCTTGAGGTCGTCCTCACCGAAGGCCGGGGCCTGGTGGACGAGGCCGGTGCCGTCGTCGGTGGTGACGTACTCGGCGTTGACGACGATGTTGGCGCCCTCCAGCTCGACGAGGTCGAAGGGGCGCTCGTAGGACCACCGCTCCATCTCGCGGCCGGTGAACGACTCGCCGGTGGCGCTCCAGCCCTCGCCGAGCGCCTTCTCCAGCAGCGGCTCGGCGACGACCAGCTGCTCGCTGCCGTCGGTGGCCACGACATAGGTGACGTCGGGGTGGGCGGCGACGGCTGTGTTGGAGACCAGGGTCCAGGGGGTGGTCGTCCAGATGAGGAGCTTGGCCCGGCCGGCCAGCGGACCGGAGGTCAGCGGGAGGCGGACGAAGACCGAGGGGTCGACGACCGTCTCGTAGCCCTGCGCGAGCTCGTGGTCCGACAGGCCGGTGCCGCAGCGCGGGCACCAGGGGGCGACGCGGTGGTCCTGGACCAGCAGGCCCTTGGTGAAGATCTCCTTCAGCGACCACCACACCGACTCGATGTAGTCGGGGTCCATCGTGCGGTACGGGGCATCCAGGTCGGTCCAGTAGCCCATACGGGTCGTGAGCTCGGCGAAGGCGTCGGTGTGGCGGGTCACCGACTCGCGGCACTTGGCGTTGAACTCGGCGATGCCGTACGCCTCGATGTCCTTCTTGCCGCTGAAGCCCAGCTCCTTCTCCACGGCCAGCTCGACCGGGAGGCCGTGGCAGTCCCAGCCGGCCTTGCGGTCGACGTGGTAGCCCTGCATCGTGCGGAACCGGGGGAAGACGTCCTTGAAGACGCGGGCCTCGATGTGGTGCGCGCCGGGCATGCCGTTGGCGGTCGGGGGGCCCTCGTAGAAGACCCACTCGGGCCGCCCCTCGGACTGCTGGAGGGTACGGGCGAAGACCTTCTGCTCCCGCCAGAACTCGAGCACGGCGTGCTCAAGGGCGGGGAGGTCTACCTGGGCGGGTACCTGGCGGTACTGGGGCTGCGGACTCATCGGGGGCTTCCTCCGGCGGACACCTGCTGCGTTCTCCGTCCGGAGGGACGAGAGCCTGGGCTCCCGCGGTACCACCCTCCTTGGCGGTGCCGTCGCACCGCCCCCTCATTGGGGTCGCGCTGCCGGTTCTACTCGCCCTGGATCTGCGGCCCGTGGGCGGAGCCCACAGTTCAGAGCTTTCTTCCGGCGGCTCCGGGGTGATCTTCACGTCGTGCACGCCCCCGGGCTTCCACCGTCCCCGGGTCGCTGCTGGCTGCGTACGGCGCTACTCGTCCCGTCAATGCCTCTCGCTGGTCCCCCGAACTCTCGACTCCGCTCGAGCAGGGGGCACCCCCACAGTGTACGGGGCCGCGCCGACCGCGGCCGACCGGTTTTCCGACGGCGTGCGGGCGGGGCCGGGCACCGGCGCAGCACGGGGGCGTGCCGGCTCCGCGCCGTGACCCGAATGGCGAGCAGTCGGGTGCCGGCCCGCCCGGCGGATTACCGGGCGGACGGCGGGGCACAACCGAGACAGACCGGACGTCCGGGCCGGTGGGCAGGCCTGAGGGGCGGTGCGTCCCGTTGCCGCGTGACGCGTGGCGATTTATCGTTCCCGTCACGATTCGCGAACAATGTCACATATGTGAAGGGGTCGCGGCCATGGTGGCGAAAAAGACCGCCGCGGAGAAGAGCACGACGCCTGCCGACGAGGCCGTCGCGAAGCAGCCTGCAGCGAAGAAGACCGCGCCGAAGAAGGCCGCGGCCAAGAAGACGACGGCGAAGAAGACGGCGGCGAAGAAGACGGCGAAGACGGCGGACGGCGCGGCCCGCCCGGCGAAGACCACGGCCAAGAGGGCCGCGCCGGCGAAGACGACCACGAAGAAGACCGCCGCGAAGAAGACGGCGACGACGCCGGCGAAGAAGGCAGCGGCCAAGAAGGCCGCGAAGAAGACCGCGAAAAAGGCTCCGGCCAAGACGGCCGCGGTGCCCGCTAAGAAGACGGGAGCCAAAACGGTGGTGGCGAAGAAGACTGCGGCCGCAACGGCCGGGAGAGCCGGCAAGAACTCCGCGGCACCGACGGTCAAGGTGGCCGCGGCGCCCGGCGAGCTCGCCGTACGGCCCGGTGAGAAGCCCTGGACGCCGGCCGAGGTCGCCGCGGCCCGGACCGAGCTGATGGACGAGTCGGCGCGGCTGCGGCTGGAGATCGTCTCGGCCGAGAACGCCATCGCCGGGCTGATGCGTGACGGCGACGGCGCGGGCGACGACGAGGCCGACACCGGCACCAAGAACATCACCCGCGAACACGAGCTGGCGCTCGCCTCCAACGCCCGCGAGATGCTGCACCAGACCGAACGGGCCCTCGGCCGGCTGGACGCGGGCACCTACGGGCTGTGCGAGAACTGCGGCAACGCCATCGGCAAGGCACGGATGCAGGCCTTCCCGCGCGCGACGCTGTGCGTGGAGTGCAAGCAGAAGCAGGAGCGCCGCTGAGGCGGCCGGAGGTCGTCGCGGGACGGCACCCGGAGCGCCCGCGTCCGTGGAGGCGTGCCGTACTCTCGTGGTTCAGCCGGGCGGGGCCCGGCCGTGGACACGACGGGCTGAGGGACTCACACGTGGCAGAGGCGGAACGCATCACCGGCACGCCGGAACCCGAGCCGGGTACCGGAGCGGATCCCACGACGGGGGCCGAAGGGGACCGGCCGGCGCAGTCCGGGCCGGACGCCGGCCGCGGCAGGCGGCGGATCCTCGCCCTGCTGCTGGTCGCGCTGCTGGTCTACCTGCTCGACCTGAGCAGCAAGCTCCTCGTCGTCGCGAAGCTGGAGCACCACGCGCCGATCGAGGTCATCGGGACGCTGTTGCAGTTCACGGTGATCCGTAACCGCGGGGCCGCCTTCGGGATGGGCGAGGCCCTGACGATCTTCCTCACCTTCATCGCGGCCGCCGTGATCGTGGTGATCGCCCGGATCGCCCGCAAGCTCTACAGCCTGCCCTGGGCGATCGCGCTCGGGCTGCTGCTCGGCGGCGCCTTCGGCAACCTCACCGACCGGATCTTCCGCACGCCGGGGGTCTTCGAGGGCGCGGTCGTCGACTTCATCGCCCCCGCGCACTTCGCGGTCTTCAACCTCGCCGACTCCGCGATCGTCTGCGGCGGCATCCTGATCGTGATCCTCTCCTTCCGGGGCCTCGACCCCGACGGGACCGTCCACAACGACTGACGGGCACGGCGGCGGGCGGTGTCCCGCGGGCCGGCCGCCCCGACCGCCGGCCAGGGCACCATGGCGTAACTGCCATACTCGTGGGGTGAGCACCATTCCCGAGATCCGCACCCTGCCCGTACCGGACGGCCTGGAGGGCGAGCGCGTCGACGCCGCGCTGGCCCGGATGTTCGGCTTCTCCCGTACGAAGGCGGCCGAACTCGCGGCCACCGGGAAGGTCCGGGTCGACGGCTCCGAGGTGATCAAGTCGGAGCGGGTGCACGGCGGAGCCTGGCTGGAGGTCGAGATGCCGCAGGCCGCGCCGCCCGTCGAGATCGTCGCCGAGCCCGTCGAGGGCATGGAGATCGTGCATGACGACGACGACATCGTCGTGATCGTCAAGCCGGTCGGAGTGGCCGCGCACCCCAGTCCCGGCTGGACCGGCACGACCGTCATCGGCGGACTGGCCGCGGCCGGCTACCGCATCTCGACCTCCGGTGCCGCCGAGCGCCAGGGCATCGTGCACCGTCTCGACGTCGGCACCTCGGGCCTGATGGTGGTCGCCAAGTCCGAGCGCGCCTACACCCTGCTCAAGCAGCAGTTCCGCGAGCGTACGGTCGACAAGCGCTACCACGCCCTGGTCCAGGGCCACCCGGACCCGATGAGCGGCACCATCGACGCCCCCATCGGCCGGCATCCGCAGCACGACTACAAGTGGGCGGTCACCGCCGAGGGCAAGCCGTCGGTCACGCACTACGACCTGATCGAGGCGTTCCGCGCGGCCAGCCTGCTCGACATCAAGCTGGAGACCGGCCGCACCCACCAGATCCGGGTGCACATGGCCGCCCACCGTCACCCCTGTGTCGGTGACCTGACCTATGGCGCGGACCCGACCCTCGCCCAGCGGCTGAGCGTCGGCCGGCAGTGGCTGCACGCGGTCCGGCTGAGCTTCGAGCACCCCTCCGACGGCCGCTGGGTGGAGTTCGAGAGCACGTACCCGGACGATCTGCAGCGCGCGCTGGACACCGTGCGGGACGAGAGCAGCTGACGCCGCCGGGGCGCGCGGCGGCACACTGACACACGGCGGCGAACTGCCCCACCACGGGCACCGTACGGCGGGTCCTGGTCAGGGCCATGGCAGGCTGGGGCGAAAGTGATCGAATCCGACCACCCCGGAGCGTAGCCACCGTGGACCAGCTGGCTCTGATGTTCGTCCTTCTGCTCGGAGCCGTGGTCATGGTTCCGGTCGGCGACCGGCTGGGGCTCCCGTCACCGGTACTGATGACGCTGGCCGGTGCCGTGCTGGCGCTGCTGCCGTTCGTGCCCAACGTCGAGGTGCCGCCCGAATTCATCCTGCCGGTGGTGCTGCCGCCGCTGCTCTACGCGGCCGTGCAGCGCACCTCCTGGCGGCAGTTCACCGCCAACCTCCGGCCGATCTTCCTGCTGGCCGTGGCGCTGGTCTTCGCCACCACCGCCGCGGTCGCCGCCGTCGCCCAGGCGGTGGTGCCCGGTCTGCCGGTGGCCGCCGCGGTGGTGCTCGGTGCGCTGGTCGCACCGCCCGACCCGGTCGCCGCGACCGCCGTCGCCGGCAAGCTGGGGCTGCCCCGCCGGATGGTCTCCATCCTGGAGGGCGAGGGGCTGTTCAACGACGTCACCGCCATCGTGCTCTACCACGTCGCGCTCGCCGCCGCGGTCAGCGGCACCTTCTCGGTGCCCGCCGCGCTCGGCTCGCTGGTGCTGTCCGCGGTGGTCGCCATAGCGGTCGGGCTGGCGCTCGGCTGGCTCACCAACAAGCTGATGGGGCTGCTCGGTGACCCGACGCTGCAGATCGGGCTGACGCTGCTGGTGCCGTTCGTCTCCTACGTGCTGGCCGAGGAGTTCCGGGGATCGGGCGTGCTGGCGGTGCTGACCTGCGCGCTCTTCCTCGCCGAGCACGCGGTCGACGCGGACGACGTGCGGGGCCGGCTGGCGGGCTACACCTTCTGGGAGGTCGTCGACACCCTCGTCACCGGTGTCGCCTTCGGGCTGATCGGCCTGGAGCTGCACAACATCTTCGGGGCCGCCTCGCACCGCTGGGGCCAGCTGCTCGGCGCCGGCGCCGCCGTCGTCGGGGTGGTCGTCGGCGTCCGGCTGCTGTGGCTGCTGCCCGCCGCCTGGCTGGCCAAGCGGATGCACAAGCGCCGCGACTACGACGAGGACATCCCGATGAGCTGGCGGGAGACGCTCATCATGTGGTGGGCGGGGATGCGCGGGGTGGCCTCGGTGGCGCTGGCACTGGCCATTCCGTACGCCATCGACGGCGGCAACGAGTTCCCGGCCCGCGACGACATCCTCTTCATCGCCTTCGCGGTGGTGCTCTCCACCCTGATCATCCAGGGCCTCACGCTGCCCTGGCTGGTGCGCCGGCTGCGGGTGCGGGCCGACACCGACGCGGTCGACGCGCTGGAGCGGGAGCTGGCGCTGCGGGTGATCAAGGCGTCCAAGCGCCGGCTGAAGGAGATCCTGGAGGTCGAGGAGCTGTCCGACGAGATCAGCGAGCAGCTGGCCCGCCGGGCGCACGACATCGGCGCCCGGATCGCGCCGGAGATCGTCGACGACGAGCGGCGCGAGCTCTTCGAGAAGCGCATCGCCCGGATGAAGAAGGTGCAGCGCATCCAGGGCGAGATGCTCTCCGCCGCCCGGCACGAGGTGCTGGCGGCCCGCAGCGAACCGGGCGCGGACCCGGAGGTCGTCGACCGGGTACTGCGCCATCTGGACGTGCGCAGCCTGCGGGGTTTGCCCTGACGCCGTCGCGGGACGGCCGGCACCCGACGGCTGTACGGGGCCGGCCCGCGCTTCAGCCCTGCGGCGGCTCGCCGGCGGCGTCCGCGCCGGCCTGGTCACCTCGGCGGGCCTGGGGCAGCTCCGGCTGCGCCGGTGCGGTCGTGATCCGCGGCAGCGCGTAGGAGTGCTCGGCCTGCAGCCACTCCAGCAGCCGCTCGCGGACCACACAGCGCACCGTCCATATGGTATCCGCGTCCCGGGCGGTGACCAGGGCCCGGACCACGATCGTGGACGGTGTGGTGTCGGTCACCACCAGGCTCCAGGACCGGCCGTCCCACTCCGGGCACTCCTGGAGGATCTCCAGCAGCCGCTGCCGCATCTTCTCCACCGGCGCGCTGTGGTCGAGGTGGAGCAGGACCGTGCCGGTCATCTGCGCACCGCCGCGCGACCAGTTCTCGAACGGCTTGCCGGTGAAGTACGACACCGGCATCGTGATCCGGCGCTCGTCCCAGGTCCGGACGGTCAGGAAGGTCAGGGTGATCTCCTCGACGGTGCCCCACTCGCCGTCCACGACGACCGTGTCGCCTATCCGCACCATGTCGCCGAAGGCGATCTGCAGCCCGGCGAAGAGATTGCCGAGGGTGGACTGGGCGGCGATACCGGCGACGATGCCCACCAGCCCGGCGGACGCCAGCATGGACGTGCCCACCGCCCGCATCGCCGGGAACGTCAGCAGCATCGAGGCGGCCGCGACGACTATCACCACGGCCGTGACCACCCGCTGGATCAGCGTCACCTGGGTCCGCACCCGGCGCACCCGCGCCGCGTCCCGGGCGCCGGCCGCGTAGCGCGAGTACGACGACTCGACGATGGCCGCCGCGGCCCGGACCACCAGCCAGGCGGTGGCCGCTATCAGCACCAGGGTCAGTGCCTGGCCGATGCCCTGCTCATGGACGTCGATGAGCTTGACCGCGGTCGCGTCGTACGAGCCGAGCAACAGCGCAGCGCACAGCGCCACTTGCAGCGGTATCCGGCAGCGCCGCAGCAGTCCCCACAGGGGGGTCTCGGGGTGTGCGGCATCGATCCGGCGCAGGGCCCGGTCGGCGAGCCAGACCAGGATGAGCGTGAGCAGGACCGAGCCGCCGATGACGACGACCGGACGCAGTACGTCCTCCAGTGGCACGGGGCTCCTCCTCCGTGGGGTGCGGGGTGCTGTGGTGTGCTGGTACCCGGTGACTGCGACGGTAACTGGCACGATGGTCACAGATCGGTCCAACCCAGGGAAGTGATGTCAGTGCCGGCCTCCGCCGAGTCCCCGACCAGCGGGCTTTCGACGATTGTGCTCTTTCATTCGGTGTGCGGGCTACGCCCCGCGGTGCACGCCGCGGCCGACCGGCTGCGCGCCGCGGGACACGAGGTGATCGTCCCCGATCTGTTCGACGGCCGGACCGCGGAGTCGGTCCCGGACGGCATTCTGATCAAGGACGAGATCGGCAAGGAGGAGCTGCTCAAGCGGGCCATCACGGCCGTGGCACCGTACTCCGACCGCGGTCTGGTCTACGCCGGCTTCTCCTTCGGCGGCTCGGTCGCCCAGACCCTCGCGCTGGGGGACGAGAAGACCCGCGGTCTCCTGCTGCTCCACGGCACCTCGGACATCGCGGAGGACGCCGTCGCCGACGATCTGCCGGTGCAGCTGCACGTCGCCGACCCCGACCCGTACGAGCCGCACGACTGGCTGAATGCCTGGTACCTGCAGATGCGCCGGGCCGGCGCGGACGTAGAGGTGTACCGCTACGCCGGCGCCGGCCATCTGTTCACCGATCCCGACCTGCCCGACTACGACGCGGAGGCGGCTGAGCGCACCTGGAAGGTGGCGGAGGGCTTCCTCGGCGGGCTGTGAGCCGGGCCGGTGTGCCGGTGGGCGGGGCGCGTCTCAAGCCACCGGCTGGTCCGTCCGCTCCACCTGCTGGGTGCCGGAGCGGGTGCGGTACGAGCGCAGCAGCGTGCTGGTGGCCTGGGGATCGGTCTTGTCGGAGATGCCGAAGTAGTCCATCTGCGTCCGCTCGGCGGTGACGTCCAGGACCCCGTAGCCGTGCGAGTCCATGTCGAGCCACTTCACATGACGGTTCGCGGCCCGGATGGCGGCGACCCCGGCCAGGGAGAGCGTGTGCGGCGCGACGTGCAGGACGTCGTCCAGGTTGTCGGAGGTCACGGACGTGACCACGAACTCCGTCGCCACCGGTCTGGTCGCCGGGTACGTCGCTGCCTCGATCGGCACGTCGTTGGCCCAGGCCATGTGGATGTCGCCGGTCAGGAAGACGGTGTTGTCGATCCCGCGGTCGCTGAGGTGGGTCAGCAGCTCGTGCCGGTCGTCGGTGTAGCCGTCCCACTGGTCGGTGTTGATCGCCAGGCCCTCCTTGGGCACCCCGAGTATCTCGGCGAGCGGGCCGAGCAGCTTCGCGGGTATGGCCCCGAACGCGACCTGCGAGATCATCACCGAGGTGCCGACCAGCCGCCAGGCGCTGTCCGAGCGCGCCAGCCCCTGCTTGAGCCAGTCCAGTTGGGCCCGCCCGGTGATCGTCCGGCTGGGGTCGTCGACCGCGCCGCTGCCCGGCTTGGCCTGCTGGTCGCGGAACGAGCGCAGATCCAGCAGATGCAGATCGGCGAGGGTGCCGAAGCGCAGCCTGCGGTAGGTGGTGCCGGCGATCGAGGGCCGCACCGGCATCCACTCGAAGTACGCCTGCTTCGCCGCGGCCATCCGCGTGGACCAGTCGCCCTCGGCGCCCGGGGTGTGGTTCACCGCGCCGCCCTTCCAGGCGTTGTCGGCGAATTCGTGGTCGTCCCAGATGGCGATGACCGGGTGCGTGGCGTGCATGGCCAGCGCGTCCGGGTCGGTCTTGTGCACGCCGTGCCGGATGCGGTAGTCGGCGAGGGTGAGCAGTTCGTGGGCGGGGGAGTGCGGGCGGACGACGTACTTGAACTCCGGGTATTCGCCGGACTTGTACTCGTAGAGGTAGTCGCCGAGGTGCAGCACCGCGTCCAGGTCGGTGCGGGCGGCCAGGTGGCGGTAGGGGGAGAAGTAGCCGGACTCCCAGTTGGCGCAGGAGACCACGCCGAAGCGGACGTTGCCCGCCGAGGTGCCCTCGGCGGGGGCGGTGCGGGTGCGGCCGACGGGGGAGTGCCCTCCGCCGGCGGTGAAGCGGTAGTAGTAGTGGGTGGCCGGGCGCAGGCCGCGGACGTCCGCCTTGACGGTGTGGTCGATGGCCGCCGAGGTGGTGAGGCTCCCCCGGGCGACGACGGTCCCGAAGTCCTGGTCGCTCGCCACCTCCCAGCTCACCTTGGTGGCCGGCCCCCGGCCGGAGCCGGGGGTGGCCTCCGCGGTCGGCGTGAGGCGGGTCCACAGCAGGATGCCGTCGGGGAGCGGGTCCCCGGAGGCGACGCCGTGCTGGAAGAACCCGCCCTGGCCCGGGGCCTCTTGGGCGTGGGCCGTGGCGGCGCCGGCGAACGGCAGGAGGGCTGCGGTGGCGGCTACGGCCGTAACGGCTGTGCGGCGCGAGATCTGGTCATGATCGGTCACGGCCGCTCACCTTACTGGCCGGTAAGCCGCGCCGGGAGGGCGATTTCCGGGATTCCTGGAATTCGCCCGCCCGTTGTCCGAAAGCCGTTCAGCGGCCGCCCGTGGGATCCTTTTCGCCCTCGCGGATACCCTTCGCGCCGCCTTCTCCCGTGCTGCCGCCCTTGCCCGCACCGCCGCCCGCGGTGCCCTTCGCCGGGCCGAACTCCCGGTCGATCATCTTGTTGAAGTTGGCCTGGGCGAGCTGGTTGTACTGCGCCTGCGTCATCTGCCGCTGCGGGATCTGGTCCATCACCAGCTTCTTGTCGCCGTGCATGAAGGTGGGCGTGCCCTTGACGCCCTTGCGGCCGAACAGCGCGGTCATCTCCATCGCCCAGCGGTCGTAGGTGCCCTTGGTGACGGCCGTCTCGAACGCCTTGTTGTGCCGCAGCTCGGGTACGTCGGCGGCGACCTTGAGCAGCTCGGAGTCCTTGGCGTAGAGGTCCTCGCGCTCATCGGGGTGGTACTTGACGGAGTACAGCGCCGACTTGTACTTCAAGAAGGCCTCCGGGCTGACGTTCAGCGCCGCGCCGAGCGCGCTCAGCGCGTTCTTCGAGCCCTGGCCGCCGCCCTGGGCGTCGTCGATGAAGGTGTACATCGTGTAGCGGGCCCGGAAGCGGCCGTCCTCGATGTCCTTGATCAGGGCCTTGCCGCTGCTCTGCTCGAAGGCCGCGCACGCCGGACAGCGGACGTCCTCGAAGATCTCCAGGGTCTGCTTGGCGTTCTTGTCGCCTATCAGGATCTCGGTGCCGTTCTTGCCCTGGGTGTGGGCGGGCGTGACGAGCTTGGCCTCCTTGGCGGCCTCCCAGCCCGTCGGCTCGTTGGCCTTCAGCACGGCGTAGCCGACGCCGCCGGCCACTGCCAGCACGCCGACCACCACGCCGACCGCGGTGAGTTGGCGGCGCAGCCGCTCCTTCTTCTTCTGGCGCTCGCGCTCGGCCCGGATGCGTTCACGGGCCGCGGCCTTGCCGGCCTGGCTGTTGCGGTTGCTCATGGGGGGTCCCCTCAAGGGTGTGAAGAACTCGTGCGTACCTGTATGGACGTGTCAGGCGGCGGCCCGGAAGGGCGGGCCGCGGCGCCGTACGCAGTGTCCGAGGAGGGGGAGCGGGTAGGCCGGCGGCAGCGGATGCGGCGGGCGGATCCGCCGCCGGAGCGGGGCGCCGGCCGCGGTGGCCACCGCGGCCGCGGTCAGCAGCGGACGGAACGCGCCGGCCGCGGCGGCGCGCAGCAGCGCGTCCAGGGCGGCATCGCCGCGGTGCAGCCAGGCGGCGGCGAGCAGACCGGCCGTGACGTGGACGGCGAGCAGCAGCCAGGGCGCGGCCGCGGGGACGGCCGGCGGCAGCGCCGCGCCCGGAGGGGAGGCGACCCGCGCCAGGGGGGTGCCCAACTCGCCGCCCCGGCACAGCAGATCGACGCCGACCGAGTGCAGCGGGCCGGTGACCGGGCCGCCGGCCCGGCCGTAACACGTGTGCTGGCCGGCGGTGAAGACGGTGTCGGCGGCCAGCTCCAGCGGCACCAGCAGGGCGGCGAACGCGCCGTAGCCACGCTCCCGGCCGGCCGACAGATAAGACGCGGCGAAGACGGCGGCGGCGATCGCGAGGACCGGCACGGGCGGCAACGGGGCGCGGGAGAGCAGCACATGGGAGGCCGCGGACAGGGTGACGCACAGCGCCGTGAACAGCGCCGCCCGCACCGCCCTGAGTTGATTCCCCGGCACGGCCGCCGGCCGGGCCCCGGGGTGCACTCCCGTCGCCTGCATGGGCGGGAGTCTGCCATGTGCACGGCCAAGGACCGGGTCAAGATTTGGCATCGGCCGGCGTGCGGGGCGCACGCCGGCCGGGGGTGGGAAGCGGCCCGGCTCAGCGCCGGGCCGTCGCCTGCGTCAGCGCTTCAGCGCCTTGTCGACCATGGAGTTGAAGGCGGCCACGCTGGACGGTGCCACCTTGCCCTGCGGGCTGTCCGTGCCCAGCACCGTGTCATTGAGCTTGATCGTCGGGGTGCTGGTGACGTCCTTGTCCGAGTTGAAGGCCTTGGACATCTCCATCGCCCAGCGGTTGTACGTGCCGGACGTGACGTTCTTCCGGAAGGCGGCGTTGCCCTTCAGGGCCGGAATGGTGTCGGCGACCTTGAGCAGGTAGGTGTCGTCGGCGAACTTGTCCGGACCGGTCTCGTCCGGGTGGTACTGCTTCGAGTACAGCGCGAACTTGTACTTCAGGAAGGCGTCCGGGCTGACGTTCAGGGCCGCGCCCAGTGCGCTCAGCGCGTTCTTGGAGCCGGTGCCCCTGAGGTTGGCGTCGAGGAACGTGCCCAGGTGGTAGGAGGCCTTGTACTTGCCGTCCTTGATGTCCTTCTCGACGGTTTCCCCGACCTTCTGCTCGAAGTTGGCGCAGCCGGGGCAGCGCGGGTCCTCGAAGAGGTTCAGGGTGTTCTTGGCGTCGGGCTTGCCGATGACGACCGTGGTGCCGTTGGCGCCGCTGCTGTTGGCGGGCTTGACCAGCTTGGCCTTCTCCGCCTTACCCCACTCGTCGCCGCTCGCGACGCTGCTGCCGGAGTCGCCGCCCATGGTGGCGAACGCCACGCCGATGCCGCCGGCTATCGCCAGCACGCCGACGATCGCCCCGCCGACGACCAGCTGCCGGCGGACCTTCTCCTTCTTCGCCTGCCGTGCACGCTCGGCGCGCAGCCGCTCGCGGGCTGCCTGCTTGTTGGCCTGGTTGTTGCGGTTGCTC
Organism: Streptomyces sp. TM32; assembly: GCF_004122755.1. Lineage (NCBI taxonomy): Bacteria > Bacillati > Actinomycetota > Actinomycetes > Kitasatosporales > Streptomycetaceae > Streptomyces > Streptomyces sp. TM32. Next base: position 31,037 of record NZ_SDIG01000026.1, on the reverse strand, counting down.
ATGACTGTTCCTGCTCCGTGGAATCCGTGGGACGGGGGTGCATGCGGTCGGCGGCGTGCCCGTACCTCACGGGGACGCCGGCCGCGCGGGCGCGGGGCTCACGCGGCGAGCGCGCAGGGCGGCCCACGTCGTACCACGCAGTGCACCAGCAGGGGGTCGGCGCGGGGGAGGTGCCCGGACCGGACGGGGGCGGGCACCGGGCGGCGCGGGGCGGCGGTGGCGCCGACCACCGCGACGGCGATCAGCAGCGGGCGGAAGGCGAAGCCGGCCACCGCGCCCAGCAACTGGTGCAGCGCGGCCTCGCCGCGGCGCAGCCAGCCGGCCGCCAGCAGCCCGACGAGCAGATGCGCCACGAGCAGGACGCACCAGGTCGCCACGGGCGAGGGGCTCTGGCCGGGCGAGGCCGCCAGGGGCGTGCCGACCGGAACGCCGCCGCACAGCAGATCCAGCGAGCGCAGCGGGCCGGCGACCGGGCCGCCGGCCTCCCCGTAACAGGCGTGCTGGCCGAGGCTGAAGACCAGGTCGGCGGCGAGTTCCAAGGGGACCAGCAGGGCCGCGATCCGCCAGTAGCCGCGCTCCGGGCCGGCCAGTACGTAGGCGATCACGAACACGGCGACGCACAGCGCGGCGACGGTCGCCGGCGGCAGCGGCATCCGGGACAGCAGCACATGGGAGGCCGCGGACAGCGTGACGCACAGCGCCGTGAAGAGCGCCGCGCGCAGTGCCCGCAGGTGTGCCGCCGAGGTGTCCATTGCAGCCGAGTGTGCCATGGGCCGGGATAAGCGGCGGCTAAGGGGGTCCTTAGCCGTACGCACCCGGAAATACGGTGCGTACGGCACATCTCACCCGTGCCTGCGGTCGTCTCGCGTGGCTAGAGGCCGGGGATCCGGCCGTTGCGGAAGAGGTCCACGAAGATCTGGTGGTCGGCGCGGGCGCGGGCGCCGTAGGAGTGCGCGAAGTCCACCAGCAGCGCCGCGAAGCCCTCCTCGTCGGCCGCGATGGCCGCGTCGATCGCCCGCTCCGTCGAGAACGGCACCAGCGAGTGGCCGCTCTCGTCGTCCGCGGCGGCGTGCATGGTCGCGGTGGCCCGCCCCAGGTCGGCCACCACCGCCGCGATCTCCTCCGGGTCATCGATGTCCGACCAGTCCAGGTCGACCGCGTACGGCGAGATCTCGGCGACCAGCTGGCCGGCGCCGTCCAGCTCGGTCCAGCCCAGCCACGGGTCGGCGTGGTCCTGCAGGGCGCGCTGCGAGATGACCGTGCGGTGGCCCTCGTGCTGGAAGTAGCCGCGGACAGCGGGGTCGGTGAGGTGCCGGGAGACCGCCGGGGTCTGCGCCTGCTTCATGTAGATCACGACGTCGTTCTCCAGGGCGTCGCTGTTGCCCTCCAGGAGGATGTTGTACGACGGCAGCCCGGCCGAACCGATGCCGATGCCGCGCCGGCCCACCACGTCCTTGACGCGGTAGGAGTCCGGGCGGCCCAGGCTCGACTCGGGCAGCGTCTCCAGATAGCCGTCGAAGGCGGCGAGCACCTTGTAGCGGGTGGCCGCGTCCAGCTCGACGCTGCCGCCGCCCGGCGCGAAGCGGCGCTCGAAGTCGCGGATCTCCGTCATCGAGTCCAGCAGGCCGAACCGCGTCATCCCGCGGGCGTCGCGCAGCGCGTCCAGCAGCGGGCCCTCGGCGGTCTCCAGCATGAAGGGCGGCAGCTCGTCCCGGTCGGCACCGGTCCCCCCGGAGGCCAGGGCGTGGATGCGCTCCCGGTAGGCGGCGGCGTAGGTGCGCACCAGGTCGGTGATCTGCTTGTCGCTGAGCGCCTTGGCGTAGCCGATCAGTGCGACCGAGGCGGCGAACCGCTTGAGGTCCCAGGTGAACGGGCCGACATAGGCCTCGTCGAAGTCGTTGACGTTGAAGATCAGCCGGCCCGTGGCGTCCATGTAGGTGCCGAAGTTCTCGGCGTGCAGATCGCCGTGGATCCACACCCGGCTGGTCCGCTCGTCCAGATACGGGCCGCTGTCCTTGCCGTCACCCTGGGCGGCACCGGCCTCCAGGTCCCGGTAGAACAGACACGCCGTCCCCCGGTAGAAGGCGAAGGCGGACGCGGCCATCTTCCGGAATTTCACGCGGAAGGCCGCGGGGTCGGCGGCGAGCAGTTCCCCGAAGGCGGTGTCGAAAACGGCGAGGATCTCCTCGCCGCGCTGCTCGGCGTCCTGCGCCGGGGCGTGCTGGGACGGCATCGCTGGGTGCCTCCTGAGGTGCGGAAAATGGTTCGGAGCGCCGTGACGTACCGGGTCGCGGTCTGCCACTGACAACGGGTGAGGCTACTCGCGCGTGCCCGGCGATTGTCAGTCAGGAGTCGTAGACTTCGAGACCATCCACCGGCCCCCGGCTCGCGCCGGGAGTGCCCCGCCGACCGCTCTCCGGAGGTCCCCCGCTGTGGCTGCCGCGTCCCAGGCCCCGTTCACGCACCTGCACGTCCACACCCAGTACTCCCTGCTGGACGGTGCGGCGCGGCTGTCGGACATGTTCAAGGCGGCCAACGAGATGGGCATGACGCACATCGCGATGTCCGACCACGGCAATCTGCACGGCGCGTACGACTTCTTCCACTCCGCGCAGAAGGCCGGCGTGACGCCGATCATCGGCATCGAGGCGTACGTCGCCCCCGAGTCGCGGCGCAACAAGCGCAAGATCCAGTGGGGCCAGCCGCACCAGAAGCGCGATGACGTCTCCGGTTCCGGTGGTTATACGCACAAGACCATCTGGGCGGCGGACAAGACCGGTCTGCACAACCTCTTCCGGCTGTCCTCGGACGCGTACGCCGAGGGCTGGCTGCAGAAGTGGCCGCGGATGGACAAGGAGACCATCTCCCAGTGGTCCGAGGGCCTGATCGCCTCCACCGGCTGCCCCTCCGGTGAGCTCCAGACCCGGCTGCGCCTGGGCCAGTACGAGGAGGCGCGCAAGGCCGCCGGGGAGTATCAGGACATCTTCGGCAAGGACCGGTATTTCCTGGAGCTGATGGACCACGGCATCGAGATCGAGCGCCGGGTCCGCGACGACCTGCTGAAGATCGGCAAGGAGCTCGGCATCCCGCCGCTGGTCACCAACGACTCGCACTACACCTATGCGCACGAGTCCACCGCGCACGACGCGCTGCTGTGCATCCAGACCGGCAAGAACCTCTCCGATCCGGACCGCTTCCGCTTCGACGGCACGGGCTACTACCTCAAGTCCACGGAGGAGATGTACGCCATCGACTCCTCGGACGCCTGGCAGCAGGGCTGCGCCAACACCCGCCTGGTCGCCGACCAGATCGACATCACCGGGATGTTCGAGAAGCGCGACCTGATGCCGAAGTTCGACATCCCGGAGGGCTTCACCGAGGTCACCTGGTTCCAGGAGGAGGTCCGGGTCGGCATGAAGCGCCGCTTCCCGGGCGGCGTCCCCGAGGACCGCCAGAAGCAGGCCGAGTACGAGATGGACGTCATCATCCAGATGGGGTTCCCCGGCTACTTCCTCGTGGTCGCCGACTTCATCATGTGGGCCAAGAACAACGGCATCGCGGTCGGCCCCGGCCGTGGCTCCGCGGCCGGTTCGATCGTGGCGTACGCCATGGGCATCACCGACCTCGACCCGATCGAGCACGGGCTGATCTTCGAGCGGTTCCTCAACCCCGAGCGTGTCTCCATGCCCGATGTCGACATCGACTTCGACGAGCGCAGGCGCGTCGAAGTGATCCGGTATGTGACGGAGAAGTACGGCGCCGACAAGGTCGCCATGATCGGCACCTACGGCAAGATCAAGGCCAAGAACGCCATCAAGGACTCCGCGCGCGTCCTGGGCTACCCCTACGCGATGGGCGACCGCCTCACCAAAGCCATGCCCGCCGACGTCCTCGGCAAGGGCATCGACCTCAGCGGCATCACCGACCCCAAACACCCGCGCTACAGCGAGGCGGGCGAGATCCGGGGGATGTACGAGAGCGAGCCGGACGTCAAGAAGGTCATCGACACCGCCAAGGGCGTCGAGGGCCTGGTCCGGCAGATGGGTGTGCACGCGGCCGGCGTGATCATGTCCAGCGAGCCGATCGTCGACCACGCCCCGCTCTGGACGCGGCACACCGACGGCGTGACCATCACGCAGTGGGACTACCCCCAGTGCGAGTCGCTCGGCCTGCTCAAGATGGACTTCCTGGGCCTGCGCAACCTCACCATCATGGACGACGCCGTCAAGATGGTGCAGAAGAACAAGGGCGTCGACCTGGAGCTGCTCTCCGTTCCGCTGGACGACCCCAAGACCTACGAGATGCTCTGCCGCGGTGACACCCTCGGCGTCTTCCAGTTCGACGGCGGCCCGATGCGCTCGCTGCTGCGGCTGATGAAGCCCGACAACTTCGAGGACATTTCCGCCGTCTCGGCCCTGTACCGCCCCGGCCCGATGGGCATGGACTCGCACACCAACTACGCGCTGCGCAAGAACGGCCTCCAGGAGATCACCCCGATCCACCCGGAGCTGGAGGAGCCCCTCAAGGAGGTCCTGGGCCTCACCTACGGCCTGATCGTCTATCAGGAGCAGGTGCAGAAGGCCGCCCAGATCATCGCCGGGTACTCCCTCGGTGAGGCCGACATCCTCCGCCGCGTCATGGGCAAGAAGAAGCCCGAGGAACTCGCGAAGAACTTCGTGCTCTTCCAGGAGGGCGCGCGGAAGAACGGCTTCTCCGACCAGGCCATCCAGGCGCTGTGGGACGTCCTGGTCCCGTTCGCCGGCTACGCCTTCAACAAGGCGCACTCCTCCGCGTACGGCCTGGTCACCTACTGGACCGCCTACCTCAAGGCCAACTACCCGGCCGAGTACATGTCCGCGCTGCTGACGTCCGTGCGCGACGACAAGGACAAGTCGGCGGTCTACCTCAACGAGTGCCGGCGCATGGGCATCAAGGTGCTGCCGCCGAACGTCAACGAGTCGGAGGCGAACTTCGCCGCCCAGGGCGACGACGTGATCCTCTTCGGCCTCACCGCGGTCCGCAACGTCGGCCAGAACGTCGTCGACTCGATCATCCGCTGCCGCAAGGCCAAGGGGAAGTACTCCTCCTTCCCCGACTACCTCGACAAGGTCGACGCGGTCGTCTGCAACAAGCGCACCACCGAGTCCCTCATCAAGGCCGGCGGCTTCGACGAGCTGGGCCACACCCGCAAGGGCCTGATGGCGCACTACGAGCCGATGATCGACAACGTCGTCCAGGTCAAGCGCAAGGAGGCCGAGGGGCAGTTCGACCTCTTCGGCGGCATGGCCGGCGAGGGCGGCGACACCTCCGAGGGCCCCGGCTTCGGTCTGGACATCGAGTTCTCGGACGTCGAATGGGACAAGACCTACCTCCTCGCCCAGGAGCGCGAGATGCTCGGTCTCTACGTCTCCGACCATCCGCTCTTCGGCCTGGAACACGTGCTGTCCGACAAGGCGGACGCCGCCATCGCCCAGCTGACCGGCGGCGACTATTCGGACGGCTCGATCGTCACCATCGGCGGCATCATCTCCGGTCTCCAGCGCAAGATGACCAAGCAGGGCAACGCCTGGGCGATCGCCACCGTCGAGGACCTGGCCGGCTCCATCGACTGCATGTTCTTCCCGGCGACCTACCAACTGGTGTCGACCCAACTCGTCGAGGACACCGTGGTCTTCGTCAAGGGCCGCCTCGACAAGCGGGAGGACATCCCGCGGCTGGTCGCGATGGAGATGATGGTCCCCGACCTCTCCGAGGCCGGCACCAACGCCCCCGTGACGATCACCATTCCGACGGTCAAGGTCACCCCGCCGATGGTCGAGAAGCTCGGTGAGGTGCTCAGCAGCCACCGCGGCTCCACCGAGGTGCGGATCAAGCTGCTCGGGGCGCGCAAGACGACGGTGCTCCGGCTGGACCGGCACCGGGTCACGCCCGACCCCTCACTGTTCGGCGATCTGAAGGTGCTGCTCGGTCCGTCCTGCCTGGCGGGCTGACCGGCCGACGCTGACCGGCACACCGGTTCAGGGCCTGCCCGGCGGATCCTCGCCGGGCCCCCTACCCCGAGGGGCGCGCCCGAAGTGGGCGCGCCCCTCAACTCCCGTGCGGAGGAGGTCAGTTGTGACCGAAGCGCCGCTGGTGCTTACGTGCAACATCTGCCGGGCTGCCCTGAGCCTGGGACCGCGCCTGGGTCTGCGCCTCCACGCTCGCGCGCTGGGCCTCCTGCTGACCGCGCTCGGCCGCGGATGCCGTCTTCTGCTGCCGGCTGCGGTCCTGCTTCTTGTCCTTGGCCATGACCTTGCCTCCTGAGGGGGAATTCGGGATCTGGGCCGGAACCAGACTTACACGCCGGACAGATGCCTGCATTTCGGGCAATTACCGTGCGTAATACGGCCGATCACGCGCTGTGCACGAATTCCCGGCCGAATCCGCCACGCCGATGATCGAGTTCGGGCTGATAACGCCCGTACGGTCGGGCAGACTCGAAGGAAAGCCGAAGAAACTCGTGCCATGGGCCGAGCCGGGGGGCGACCGGACTTTCAGCACCTCAGGGAAGAGGGTGGAACGTGGATCGCTGCGTCGTCCTGGTGGACGCCGGGTATTTGCTCGGTGCCGCCGCGAGCCTGCTCGCCGGAGAGCCCGCACGGTCCCGGATCACCGTTGACCACGCCGCCCTCATCCAGGGCCTGCGCCAGCGTGCCGAAGCGGATACCGAACGCCCGCTGCTGCGGATCTACTGGTTCGACGGCGCCCCCGACCGCGTCCCGCAGCCCGAGCACCGCCGACTGCGGGTGATGCCCCGGGTCACCGTCCGGCTGGGCGCCCTGACCCGCAGCGACGGGCGCTGGGCACAGAAGGGCGTGGACGCCGCCATGCACGCCGAGCTGACCGAACTCGCCCGTAACCGCGCCTGCTCCGACATCGTGCTGGTCACCGGCGACGGTGATCTGCTGCCCGGCCTGATGTCGGCGAAGGAGCACGGCGTCGCCGTCCACCTGTGGGCCGTCCAGGCCGCCGACGGCGACTACAACCAGTCCGAGGACCTGGTCGCCGAGGCCGATGAGCGGCGGGTGCTGGACCGCACCTGGATCACCCGCGCGGTGCGCGCCAAGGAACTCGGCGGCCCCTGCGCCCCGCCGCCCGTGCCCCGCCCCGAGATCGCCGCGATCCTCTCCGCCCCGCTGCCCGAGTCCGCGGCCGCCGCGGCCGCGGCCGGCCCGGAATCCGCCGAGCACACCCATGAGCGCGGCGGCGCCAACGGGGTCGCCCGCCCGCGGGCCGGCGCCGAGAGCGCCGCGGCTGCCGACGGCGAGCCCGGCGCCGCCGGTACCAAGGTCGTGCCCACCCCCAAGGACTTGGCCGGGCTCGGCCGGGCGCACGCCGCCGGCCAGGGACCGGCCGCGGCCCCGAGCACCGACCGGCCCGGTGCCGCGGCCGGCGCCACCCTGCGCTGGTCGTCCGACAAGGGCTGGGTCGAGCGCGGCGGCCCGGTCGGCGAACCGGAGGCGACCGCGGGCCTGCCCACGCTCGCCCAGCTCACCAGCGCCGAGCAGCGCTGGGCCGACCGTGAGGAGGACATCACCGCCGTCAGCGGCGACCCCTTCGAGGTCGGCCAGGTCTTCGCCCGTCGCTGGACCGACCGGCTCTCCGACACCGCACATCTGACGCAACTGTCGACGGAGTACCCGCGCATCCCGCACCGCATCGACGGTGAACTGCTGCGCTACGCCGCCCGTTTCGGACTCCTCGCCCACAAGGACGACCAGATCGACGAGCACGACCGCTATGCCATCCGGGCCGGTTTCTGGCGCGAGGTCGATCTGCGCACGGCCGCCGAGCACGCCCCGGCGGCGGACTGACCCCCCGGGCCCGGCTCGCCCGCCGGTGCCCCGCGGGCCGGAGGCGGTCCGGGGACGCGTACCCTCATAGCTCGTGAGGACGGGCGCAAAACAGGTGGAGCGCGGTGTACCGGTGTGCGCCGTGCGGGACCTGGTCAAGACGTACCCCGCGACGCGCGGGCGCCGCGGGGCGGCACAGGCGCCCGCCGTACGGGCCAACGACGGCATCACCCTGGACGTGCGCCGCGGCGAGATCTTCGGGCTGCTCGGCCCCAACGGTGCCGGCAAGTCCACCCTGGTGCGCCAGCTGACCGGACTGCTGCGCCCGGACTCCGGCAGCATCGCCGTCCTCGGCCACGACCTGGTGCGTCACCCGGAGCGGGCCGCCCGCCTGCTGGGCTACCTGGGCCAGGAGTCCACGGCGCTGGACGAGATGACCGTCGCGCTGGCGGTGGAGACCACCGGACGGCTGCGCGGCCTCGGCGCCCGCGAGGCGCGTGCCGAGCGGGACGCGGTGATCGGCGAGCTGGGCCTCGCCGACCTCACGGGACGGGCGCTGAAGCAGTTGTCCGGCGGGCAGCGGCGGCTGGCCTGCCTCGCCACCGCGCTGATCGGCGAGCGGCCGCTGCTGGTGCTGGACGAGCCGACCACCGGGATGGACCCGGTCGCCCGGCGCGCCGTCTGGGCCGCGATCGACCGGCGGCGCGCCGAGCGCGGCGTCACGGTGCTGCTGGTGACCCACAACGTCCTGGAGGCCGAGAGCGTGCTCGACCGGGTCGCGGTGATCGACCGGGGCCGGGTGATCGCCTGCGACACGCCCGGCGGACTGAAGGAGATGGTGAGCGAGGAGGTCCGGCTGGAGCTGGTGTGGCGCGACCGGCCGCCGCTCGACGTGCCCGAGGTCGCCGCCCTCGCCGCCGCCGCGCACACCTCCGGCCGCCGCTGGACCCTGCGGCTGCCCGCCGACCGGGCCCGCACCGCCGTCGCCGCCGTCACCTCGGGTCCCGCCTTCGCCGCCCTCGACGACTTCACCCTCGCCACGCCGAGCCTGGAGGATGTGTACCTTGCCCTCGGCGGCCGCGCGGAGGGGCTGGTCAAGGCGTGAACGGCGCGGGGTGCGGCGCACGTATCGAAGACCGCGGACGGCGCGCGGACAGCAGCCGGCAGAACGAGGAAGGCTCGGTGACAGCGTGAGTGTGGTTCCCGTGCAGGCGGTGGCCGGTACGGCCGTCGGCGCCGGGGTGTGGACCGGGGACGGTGCCGCCCCGCTGGCGCCCCGCGCCCGCTTCGGGCCCGCGCTCGGCGCCGTCTACCGCGCCCAGCTCTCCCGGGCTCGGGTGGCACGGATCCCGCTGCTGTTCGTGGCCACCTTCCAGTCCGTCGGGATCATGGTCCTGCTGCGCGGAGTGGTGGACAGCGGGGACCCGGCGCGGTCGGTGGTGTCCGGCTCCAGCGTGCTGGTCGTCGCCTTCGTCGCGCTCAACCTCCTCGCCCAGTACTTCGGCCAGCTGCGGGCCGGCGGCGGGCTCGACCACTATGCGACGCTGCCGGTGCCGCCGGCCGCCGTGGTGCTCGGCGCCGCCGCCGCGTACGCCTCCTTCACCGTGCCGGGCACGATCGTCACCGCGGTCACCGGCTGCGTGCTCTTCCAGCTGCCGATGGCCCATCTGTGGGTGCTGGCCGCCGTGATCCCGCTCGCCGGGGCGGCGCTGGCCGGCCTCGGCGCGGCCCTCGGCCTGCTCGCCCCGCGCCCCGAACTCGCCACGCTCTGCGGCCAGTTGGGGATGTCGGCGGCGCTGCTGCTGGGGGTGCTGCCGGCCGCGCGGATGCCCGAGGTGCTCGGCTGGGCCCGCGATCTGCTGCCGTCGACCTATGGCGTGGAGGCGCTGTCGCGCAGCTTCGACCCGCATCCCGACTGGCTCGTGGTCGGCGCCGACCTGGGTGTCTGCGCGGCCGTCGGGGTGCTCTCGCTGGCCGTCGCCACCTGGGCCTACCGGCGGGCGGCCACCCGATGACCGCCTCCGACCCCGGCAACGGGCGTCCTGCCGCCGGTCCCCCCGGCCCCACCTGGCACGATGACGGGGTGACCGCACCGCTGACGCCCCGCGACAACCAACCGCCCGACGAGCCGCAGCACCCCCAGGCCGCGCCCGCCCCCGGCCACGGAGCCACCGCCGAGCACCCCGACCGCACCGGCCTCGGCGGCCCCGAGCTGGCGCGTGAGCTGCGCGAGGGCGCGCTGATCGTGCTCGTGGTCGCGGTGAGCGGAGTGCTGCTCGGGGTGCTGTGGAACTGGCTCGCCCCGCACATCCCGCTGATCGCGGACACCCGCAACGTCTACCTGAAGAACACCGAGGGTGAGGAGGCGATCGGCGCGGACGGCACCTTCGTCCTGCTGTCCCTCGGCTTCGGGGTGCTCAGCGCCGCCGGGGTCTTCCTGCTGCGCCGGCGCGGCGGGATCCCGCTGGTCGTGGCACTGGTCGTGGGCGGGCTGCTGGGTGCGGCGCTGGGCTGGGTGACGGGGATGTGGCTCGGCCCCACCCCGGACGTGGCCGCGCACGCCAAGCAGGTCGGCCCCGGAGTCACCTTCTCGGGCCCGCTGCGGCTCCAGGCCAAGGGCGCGCTGCTGGCCTGGCCGATCGCCTCGATGCTCACCCAGCTGGCGCTGACCGGGCTCTTCGGCCCGCGGGACCCGGAGCCGGAGCCGGACTGGTCCGGTCACCACGACCACCCGGAAGAGCCGCCCGCGCCGGACGCGCCCGCCGCGTCCTGACGCCGCCGGACACCGACGCACCAGCAGGGGCGGCCGCCCTCGCGGCTGCCCCCGCCCGCGCTCCGGGACGCCCGGACCGGACCCCTAGCTCCGTGCGATCGGCGCGACCCGGGCGTCCGTGAGCGCCACCAGGTCCTCCGGCGCCAGCTCGACCTCCAGGCCGCGCCGCCCCGCCGAGACACACACGGTCGGCCGGCCCTGGGCGGAGGCGTCCACGACCGTGGGCAGCCGCTTGCGCTGCCCCAGCGGTGAGATTCCGCCCAGGACGTACCCCGTACTGCGCTCGGCAGCCGCCGGATCGGCCATCGCGGCCCGCTTGCCGCCCACCGCGGTCGCCAGCGCCTTCAGGTCCAGGGACCCCGACACCGGCACCACGGCGACCGTCAGCGCACCGTCGACCTCCGCGAGCAGCGTCTTGAAGACCTGCTCGGGCGCGACCCCGAGGGCCTCGGCAGCCTCCTCGCCGTACGAGGCGGCGGCCGGGTCGTGCGCGTAGGCATGCACCGTGAAGGGCACGCCGGACGCGGTGAGCGCCACCGTCGCGGGCGTACCGCCCCCGGGCTGTCCGCCCTTCTTCTGCTTCGTCTTCTTCGGCACCGCGAAAACGCCTCACTCGCCAGGGCCCGGCCCCCCGCGGGTCCCGGGCCACGGAACGTCAGTTGGGGTGGGTGGGCTGCCGGGTCAGGTCCACGGCCGGCAGCGACGGGAGCTTGCCGAGCAGCGCCGATTCCTGGCGCAGCAGCGTCAGCTCCTGTGCCAGCCGGGCCGCGGCGTCCGGCGCCTCCAGCAGCTGCTGCTTGGCGGGGACGTCCAGCACGGCGGCCGCGGCCACCAGATACGACAGCACGGACGGGTCGGCCGGCAGGTCCTGGCCGCTCGACAGGGTCCGCTCGTTCGCCCAGGCCAGCCGCTTCTGATAGGTGCGGAAGGCCCGGACGACGCCGGAGGCCAGCGCACCCGCGCCGTCCCCCTCGTCGTCCGGCAGCTCCTCCACCTCACCGGTCAGATACGGCCCCGAGGCCTCCACCGACAGCAGCCGGAAGCGGGTGGTGCCGGTGGCGAGCACCTCGTAGCCGGTGTCGTCGGCGGAGGACTTCTCCCGGATGGTGGCCGCGTCCGCGATGCAGCCGACCGTGTGGAACGCCCGCATCGGGTCGTCACCGAAGCCCGCCGCGGGGCCCTCCGCGGTCGGCAGCGTGGCGTCCGGCATGCCCTGGGCGGTGGGCGCGACCTCCCGGCCGTCCCGGATCGTGATCACCGCGAACCGGCGGTCGTCCTCGGGCACCGCGCTCAGATCGCGCATCATCGCCCGGTAGCGCGCCTCGAAGACGTTGAGCGGGAGGACGAGTCCCGGGAACAGCACCGAGTTCAGCGGGAAGAGGGGGAGGCGCACGGAGGTCACAGCCCGTAAGCCTAGAGCCTGTAGCGGTCCGGGCCATCACCCGTACCGGCTATTGCCGCCGCAGCAGCCGCGAGGCGCCGGCCGCGACCGTGGTGGCGAGCACCCAGCCCGCCAGGATCAGCACCGCGGCCACCCACTGCGAGGTGCCGCCCGGCTTCCAGGCGGCGCCCTGATTGAGGTCTATCACCGGAAGCAGCAGGTCCAGGGAGTAGAGATACGGATTCCAGGGCGGCGCCTCACCCGCCTTCAGGGGCGGCGGAGGGGACGAGGAGAAGTAGAGCGTGCCGATCGCCCACAGCACGGCCATCCACACCGCGGCCCGCCCCGGCCGGTAGCCGTAGGCCACCGTCCAGTCCTGCAGGATCCCCCAGAGCTTCGCGGCCAGCGGCAGCGTCTCGCGGCGGCGCCGCTGCTTGGCCAGCAGCACCTCCCGGGCGTCGGCGTCCTCGCCGGTGCTGCGCAGCGAGGCGGCCAGCATTTCGTACGGCTCGGGCGCGTACTCGGGGGTCGCCGCGGCCACCCACTGCAGCCGCAGCGCCAGCGGGAAATGCCCGCGCGGGATCAGCGTCTCGTAGGCGAAGCCGGCCATCCACAGCCCGCCCAGCCCCGGCCAGCTCGCCGATTTGTCGATGAGGTTGACCACCCGGGCACCGGAGAGGATCACCCGCCCGCGCTGCGGGCGCTCACCGAGGAACCGCAGCTCGGGCGTCTGGATCCGGCGCAGCGAGAGCTCCTGGTCGGACTCCATGATGAAGCGGGCGTTCTCGAAGTCGACCGCGTCGCCGAAGCGCCCGTCGTCCAGCCGCATCCCGCCCTCGCACTCGAAGCGCTGCACCCGGGTGCCGCGCGAGGGGGTCTGGCCGATGCCGTACGGGGGAGTGGCGCCGCTGGAGAACGGGGAGCTCGCCAGGCCCGCGGCGGTCAGATAGAGGGTGCGCTCGACGGTCAGCTGCGGGGCGTTCAGCGCCCGGCGGCCGAACGGGTTGCACAGCCGGCTGCCGCGCAGGCTCAGCGAGACGCCGACGGTGGCGCCGCGCAGCGACAGCTCGCCGTAGGACTCCATCATCTCGGCCTGCAGGTCCTGTGCCACGGTCAGCCCGTCCGCCATGAGCGACCGGCCCTGGCGGTCCTTGTGGACGATGGTCTGATTGAGCATCAGGTCGGTGCCTATCTGCGCGTCCGTGAGCCGGATGCCGGACTGCACCACACAGCGCGGCAGATGGAGATCGCCCTCGGTGTGCAGCCGGGCCGCCTCCAGCCGGGGTATCGCGCAGTTCACCAGCCGCAGCGTGGTGAAGTGGCTCTCCGGCAGCACCACCTCGGCCTCGAAGCGGCAGTCCCGCAGCTCCACGAATGGCTTGATCGTGCCGCCCGCAACGTCGAGAGTGTCCGTGATGTACGCGCCGGTCAGCTGTAAGGCGGCCACCCGTCCCGGCTGCGGGGGCGGCCCGTCGAGCAGCAGCAGCGCCACGACCCGGGCGCGCACCCGGCGCTCGGGGCCCCACAGGTGCTGCCCGTGTGGATCGTCGCGGGCCGGATCGCCGATGTGCAGGTCGCAGGTGCTGCCGTTGCGGAAGGCCTGCCACATGCTCCATTCCGCGGAGGTCAGTTGCAGGTCGGCGGGCGCGTCGCCGTCCCCGGGCTCGGTCACTGTGGATCCCCCTTGCTGTCCCGTGGTGTGTCGCAACCTGTTCGGACGCACCCTCGTGCACTGGTCGTGTGGCGTCCCACAGGCGTCCCCGTACGCCGTCAGCTGGCCCTTGCCCGCCCCGTGTCTGCTTGAACACGCGTGGTCAGGGCCAACTCCGGTCAACTTCGAACGGCCGGGTCACGGTGCGTCCGCGGCGCACGCCGCTGTGTATCACTGAGTGATACGGCCGCTCGGGCCCAGGAGCAGGTCTGAGACACTGGGAGGGTGATCTCCCGAATCGACCTGCGCGGTGACGCCCTCCCCGAGGGCGGCGCCCTGCGCGATCTGCTGCCCCGTGCCGAGTTCGACGTGGAAGCCGCCCTGGAGAAGGTGCGGCCCCTCTGCGAGGACGTACGCCATCGCGGCACCGCGGCGCTGATCGATTGTGCGCGGCGGTTCGACGGCGTCGAGATCACCCGCGTCCGGGTGCCCGCCGAGGCCCTGCGCGAGGCCCTCGACGGGCTGGACCCTGCCGTGCGGGCCGCTCTGGAGGAGTCCATCCGGCGTGCCCGGATCGTCCACCGCGAACAGCGCCGCACCGATGTCACGACCAAGGTCGTCCCCGGCGGCACGGTCACCGAACGCTGGGTGCCCGTCGAGCGGGTGGGGCTCTACGTCCCCGGCGGCCTGGCGGTCTACCCGTCCTCCGTCGTCATGAACGTCGTCCCGGCGCAGGAGGCCGGGGTCACCGGCATCGCCGTCACCTCCCCGCCGCAGAAGGAGTTCGGCGGCCGGCCGCACCCGACCATCCTCGCCGCCTGTGCCCTGCTCGGCGTCGACGAGGTCTACGCCGCCGGCGGCGCCCAGGCCATCGCGATGTTCGCGTACGGCACCGAGGAGTGCCTGCCGGTCAACCTCGTCACGGGCCCCGGCAACATCTACGTCGCCTCCGCCAAGCGCCTGCTCAAGGGCCGCATCGGCATCGACGCCGAGGCCGGTCCCACCGAGATCGCGGTCCTCGCGGACGCCACCGCCGACCCCGAGCACGTCGCCGCCGACCTGATCAGCCAGGCCGAGCACGACACCCTGGCCGCGGCCGTGCTGGTCACCGACTCCGCCGAGCTCGCCGACGCCGTCGACGAGGCCCTCAAGCGACAGGTCGCCGCCACCAAGCACATCGAGCGGATCACCGAGGCGCTGGGCGGCCGGCAGTCCGCGACCGTCCTCGTCGACGGCATCGACGAGGGCCTCACGGTCGTGGACGCGTACGGCGCCGAACACCTGGAGATCCAGACCGCCGACGCCTCCGCAGTCGCCGCCCGGGTCCGCAACGCCGGCGCGATCTTCGTCGGCCCCTGGGCCCCGGTCTCGCTCGGCGACTACTGCGCCGGCTCCAACCACGTCCTGCCCACCGGCGGCTGCGCCTGCCACTCCTCCGGCCTGTCCGTGCAGTCCTTCCTGCGCGGCATCCATGTCGTGGACTACTCGCGCGACGCGCTGGCCGAGGTCGCCCACCATGTGGTGACCCTCGCCGAGGCCGAGGACCTACCGGCCCACGGCGCCGCGCTGAAGGCCAGGTTCGACTGGAAGGTCCCGCAGAGCAAGTGAGCAGGCACGTGACCCGTATCGACGATCTCCCCATCCGGGACGAGCTGCGCGGCCAGTCCCCCTACGGCGCGCCGCAGCTGGACGTCCCGGTGCGCCTGAACACCAACGAGAACCCCTACCCGCTGCCCGAACCGCTGGTCCGGCGGATCGCCGAGCGGGTGACCGAGGCCGCCCGGCAGCTCAACCGCTACCCCGACCGGGACGCGGTCGAGCTGCGCGAGGCGCTGGCCCGCTACCTCACCGGCACCGGCGGCCACCCGGTCACCCGGGAGCAGATCTGGGCCGCCAACGGCTCCAACGAGGTCATCCAGCAGCTGCTGCAGACCTTCGGCGGCCCCGGCCGCACGGCCCTCGGCTTCGAGCCGTCGTACTCCATGCACGGGCTGATCTCCCGCGGCACGGGCACCGGCTGGATCTCCGGCCCGCGGCGCGCCGACTTCACCATCGACGTCGAGGCGGCGCGGGCGGCCATCGCCGAGCAGCGGCCCGACGTGGTCTTCATCTGCTCGCCGAACAACCCCACCGGCACCGCCGTCGAGGCGGAGACGGTGCTGGCGCTGTACGACGCCGCGCAGGCGGCGCGGGCCGACGGCGCCGGGGCCCTGGTGGTGGTCGACGAGGCCTACGGCGAGTTCAGCCACCGCCCCTCGCTGCTGCCGCTGATCGAGGGCCGGCCGAATCTGGTGGTCTCGCGGACCATGTCCAAGGCGTTCGGCGCCGCCGGACTGCGGCTGGGCTATCTGGCCGCCGACCCCGCCGTGGTCGACGCGGTCCAGCTCGTGCGGCTGCCCTACCACCTCTCGTCCGTCACCCAGGCCACCGCGCTCGCCGCGCTGGAGCACACCGACACCCTGCTGAAGTACGTCGAGCAGCTCAAGGCCGAGCGGGACCGCCTGGTCACCGAGCTGCGGGCGGCCGGCTGCCAGGTCGTCGACTCCGACGCCAACTTCGTGCAGTTCGGCCTGTTCGACGACGCGCACGCCACCTGGCAGGCGATCCTCGACCACGGCGTGCTGGTCCGTGACAACGGCGTACCGGGCTGGCTGCGGGTCACCGCCGGCACCCCGGCCGAGAACGACGCGTTCCTCGACGCGGTTCGTGCAGTACTGAAGGAGAGCAAGCGATGACCCGCGTAGGACGCGTGGAGCGCACCACGAAGGAAACGTCCGTGCTCGTCGAGATCGATCTCGACGGCCGGGGCGAGGTGGAGGTGTCGACCGGGGTCGGCTTCTACGACCACATGCTCGACCAGCTCGGCCGGCACGGCCTGTTCGACCTCAAGGTCAAGACCGACGGCGATCTGCACATCGACACCCACCACACCATCGAGGACACCGCCCTCGCGCTGGGTGCCGCCTTCAAGCAGGCGCTCGGCGACAAGTCCGGCATCTACCGCTTCGGCAACTGCACGGTCCCGCTGGACGAGTCGCTGGCCCAGGTGACCGTCGACCTCTCCGGCCGCCCGTATCTGGTGCACACCGAGCCGGAGAACATGGCGCCGATGATCGGCAGCTACGACACGACCATGACCCGGCACATCTTCGAGTCGTTCGTCGCCCAGGCCCAGATAGCGCTGCACATCCACGTGCCGTACGGCCGCAACGCCCACCACATCGTGGAGTGCCAGTTCAAGGCGCTGGCCCGGGCGCTGCGCTACGCCAGCGAGCGGGACCCGCGGGCGGCCGGCATCATCCCGTCCACGAAGGGCGCGCTGTGAACGGCCTGTCGACCGTCTTCATCCTGCTCGGCCTCTTCCTCCTCGGCGGCGTCTACTCCTTCTGGAAGCAGCAGCTGCCCAAGAGCCTGATCGTGCTGTTGTCCGTCGGCTCGGCGCTGTGCCTGGCCGCCGGTGTACTCCGGTTGGAGGTGTGGAATTGACCGCCTCGGCACCCCGTAAGAAGGTCGTCGTCTTCGACTACGGCTTCGGCAACGTCCGCTCCGCCGAGCGCGCCCTGGCGCACGTCGGCGCCGAGGTGGAGATCACCCGGGACTTCGACCGGGCGATGAACGCCGAGGGGCTGCTGGTCCCCGGCGTCGGCGCGTTCGCCGCCTGCATGGCCGGGCTGAAGGAGGCCCGCGGCGACTGGCTCGTCGGCCGCCGGCTGTCCGGCGGGCGCCCCGTGATGGGCATCTGCGTCGGCATGCAGATCCTCTTCGGCCGCGGCATCGAGCACGGCATCGAGACCGAGGGCCTGGACGAGTGGCCCGGCACGGTCGGCCCGCTCAAGGCCGAGGTCGTCCCGCACATGGGCTGGAACACCGTCGAGGCCGCCGACGGCTCGCAGCTCTTCGCCGGGCTGCCCGCCGACGCCCGCTACTACTTCGTGCACTCCTACGCGGTGCACGACTGGGAGCTGGAGGTCGGCAACCCCCACCTCGCCGCACCGAAGGTCACCTGGGCCACCCACGGTGAGCGGTTCGTGGCCGCGGTCGAGAACGGCCCGCTGTGGGCCACCCAGTTCCACCCCGAGAAGTCCGGCGACGCCGGCGCCCAGCTCCTGACCAACTGGATCAACACCCTGTGAGCCCCTTGATGCCGAAGCTCGAACTCCTCCCCGCCGTCGACGTCCGCGACGGCCAGGCCGTCCGCCTCGTCCACGGCGAGTCCGGCTCCGAGACCTCCTACGGCGACCCGCTGGAGGCGGCCCTCGCCTGGCAGCGGGCCGGCGCCGAATGGCTGCACCTCGTCGACCTCGACGCGGCCTTCGGCACCGGCGACAACCGGGCGCAGATCGCCCAGGTCGCCCGGTCCATGGACATCAAGGTCGAGCTGTCCGGCGGTATCCGCGACGACGACTCGCTGGCCGCCGCCCTGGCCACCGGCTGCACCCGCGTCAACATCGGCACGGCCGCCCTGGAGAACCCCGCCTGGGTCGCCAAGATCATCGCCGAGTACGGCGACCAGATCGCGGTCGGCCTGGACGTGCGCGGGACGACGCTGCGCGGCCGCGGCTGGACCCGCGACGGCGGCGACCTCTACGAGACGCTGGCCCGCCTCGACGCCGAGGGCTGCGCCCGTTACGTCGTCACCGACATCAACAAGGACGGCACCCTCCAGGGCCCCAACCTGGAGCTGCTGCGGAACGTCTGCGCGGCCACCGACCGCCCCGTCGTCGCCTCCGGCGGCGTCTCCTCCCTCGACGACCTGCGGGCGCTGGCCACGCTGGTACCCGAAGGTGTGGAGGGCGCGATCGTCGGCAAGGCGCTCTATGCGAAGGCGTTCACCCTCGAAGAGGCGCTGGCAGCAGTGTCGTAACGGCGAACGAAAGGCCGCGTGATGACCATCGAGCGCGTACGGACCGACAACCCCTGGGAAGACAAGATCGGCTTCGCGCGCGCCGTGGCGGCCGGCGACCGGGTCCTGGTCGCCGGCACGATGCCACTGGTCGACGGCGTGCTCCAGGGGGAGGGCGACCCCTACGTCCAGACCCGGACCGCCCTCACCAACGCGCTGGCCGCGCTCACGCCCTTCGGCCTGGGCGCCGACGCGGTACTGCGGACCCGGCTGTACCTCACCCACCTCCGCGACGTGGACGCGGCCGGCCGCGCCCACCGGGAGCTGTTCGAGGCCACACCGCCGGTCGCGACCCTGGTCGTGGTCTCCGGCTTCGTCGACTCCCGCGTCCTGGTCGAAGTAGAACTCGAAGCATTCCGCGAACCGGCAGAAAGGCCCTCCCACCCATGACCCTGGCGGTCCGAGTCATCCCTTGCCTGGACGTCGACAACGGCCGGGTCGTCAAGGGCGTCAACTTCCAGAACCTGCGGGACGCGGGCGACCCGGTCGAGATGGCGAAGATCTACGGCGAGGAGGGGGCCGACGAGCTGACCTTCCTCGACATCACCGCCTCCTCCGGCAACCGCGAGACCACCTATGACGTGGTCCGCCGCACCGCCGAGCAGGTGTTCATCCCGCTCACCGTCGGCGGCGGCGTGCGCACCCCCGACGACGTGGACAAGCTGCTGCGGGCCGGCGCCGACAAGGTCGGCGTCAACACCGCCGCCATCGCCCGGCCCGACGTGATCCGCGAGATCGCCGAGCGCTTCGGCAGCCAGGTCCTGGTGCTGTCGGTCGACGCCCGCCGCACCGACGCCGGCACCCCCTCCGGGTTCGAGGTCACCACCCACGGCGGCCGCCGCGGCACCGGCATCGACGCCGTCGAATGGGCCCACCGCGCCGCAGCCCTCGGCGCCGGCGAGATCCTGCTGAACTCCATGGACGCCGACGGCACCAAGGACGGCTACGACGTCGAGATGATCGAGGCGGTCCGCCGGCACGTCACCGTCCCGGTGATCGCCTCCGGCGGCGCCGGCCGGCTGGACGACTTCGCCCCGGCCGTCGCGGCCGGCGCCGACGCGGTGCTCGCCGCCTCCGTCTTCCACTTCGGCGACCTGCGCATCGGCCAGGTCAAGGACGCCCTCCGGAGCGCGGGGCACCCGGTGCGCTGACCCGCAGGCCGCCGCCCCGAAGGCTGCTGACATGAAGATCATCGACGCGTAGGCTCCGCCCATGAGCCGTGTCAACGATGTAGGTGGCCAGACCGGGTTCGGGGCGCTGGAGATCGAGGCGGACGAGCCGCCGTTCCACGCCGACTGGGAGGCGCGGGTGTTCGCGCTCAACTCCACGCTGGTACGGAACGGGGTGTACCGGCTCGACGAGTTCCGGGACGCGGTCGAGCGGATGGCCCCGCAGCAGTACCTGGCGGCGTCGTACTACGAGCGGTGGCTGCTCGCGATCGAGACGCTGCTGGCCGAGCGGGGGCTGCTCGATGCGGGCTGAATTCCGGACGGGGGAGCGGGTGCGGGTGCGCGCCGGCGATCCCGCGGGGCACACCCGGGCGCCGCGCTATGTGCGTGGCCAGGTGGGCCGGATCGTCGAGTGCCAGGGCAGCTGGGAGCTCGCGGACGAGGTGGCGGCAGGGGTGGCCGAGCCCCGCGTGGAGCCCGTCTACACCGTGGCCTTCACCGCGCGCGACCTGTGGGGCGAGGGCGGCCATGAGGTCACGGTCGACCTCTGGGAGTCGTACATCGAGCGGGTACGGGAGGACGGGACATGAGCGGCGAGCACACGAGTGCGCCGGTGGCGGCGCGGGTGCGGCGGCTGGAGGAGCGGCTGATCGAGGCCGGGGTGGTCGCCCAGGAGCAACTGGACGCGTCCCTCGCCGCGATGCTGAAGGGGGCCTCGCCGGTCAACGGGGCGCGGATCGCGGCCCGTGCCTGGACCGACGCAGGCTTCCGGGAGCGGCTGCTGACCGACGCGAACGCGGCGCTGCCCGAGGTGGGGCTGTCGATGGCGGGCGGCATCCAGGAACAGCGGCTCAAGGTCGTCGAGAACACCGCCACCACCCACCACGTCCTGGTGTGCACGCTGTGCTCCTGCTACCCGGTCGGGCTGCTGGGGCCGTCGCCGTCCTGGTACAAGAGCGAGGCCTACCGCTCGCGGGTGGTACGCGAACCGCGGGCCGTGCTGGCCGAGTTCGGGCTGGTGCTGCCGGACGACACCGCGATCACCGTGTGGGACTCCAGCGCGGAGAGCCGCTACATGGTCCTGCCCCGGCGGCCCGACGGCACCGCGGCGTACAGCGAGCCGGAGCTGGCCGCGCTCGTCACCCGCGAGGGGCTCATCGGGACCGCCGCGGTCTGACGACCGCCGCGGTCCGACTCAGCGCCCGGTGCGCGCCGCCCGGACGAACTCGCGGTTCATCGTGGTGATGCTGAACAGCTCGATGGCCTTGGGACAGGCGGTGGCGCACTCGCCGGTGAGGGTGCAGCCGCCGAAGCCCTCCTCGTCCATCTGCGCCACCATGTCCAGCACCCGCGACGCCCGTTCGGGAGCGCCCTGCGGCAGCACATTGAGATGGTTGACCTTCGCCGAGGTGAAGAGCATCGCCGCACCGTTCGGGCAGGCGGCCACACATGCGCCGCAGCCGATGCACTCGGCGTGCTCGAAGGCGGCGTCGGCGGCCGGCTTGGGGACGGGCGTGGCATGGGCCTCGGGGGCGGCGCCGGTGGGGGCGGTGATGTAGCCGCCGGCCTGGATGATCCGGTCGAAGGCGGAGCGGTCGACGACCAGGTCCTTGACGACGGGGAAGGCGGCGGCCCGCCAGGGCTCGATGTCGATCGTGTCGCCGTCCGCGAAGGACCGCATGTGCAGCTGGCAGGTGGTGGTCCGCTCCGGCCCGTGCGCCTCGCCGTTGATGACCAGGCTGCAGGCGCCGCAGATGCCCTCGCGGCAGTCGTGGTCGAAGGCGACCGGGTCGTCGCCGGCGAGGAGGAGCTCCTCGTTGAGGGTGTCGAGCATCTCCAGGAACGACATGTCCTTCGCGATGCCGTCCACCTCGTACGTGGACATCGTGCCGTCGGCGTCGGCGTTCTTCTGGCGCCAGACGCGCAGGGTGAGCCTCATGCGTAGCTCCGCTGGGTGGGGTGGACGTACTCGAAGACCAGGTCTTCCTTGTGGAGGACGGGGGCGCTGCCGGTGGCGGTGAACTCCCAGGCGGCGGCGTAGGAGAATTCCGCGTCCCGGCGCTCGGCCTCGCCGTCCGGGGTCTGCGACTCCGCGCGGAAGTGGCCGCCGCAGGACTCGGCGCGGTGCAGTGCGTCGAGGCACATCAGCTCAGCGAGCTCCAGGTAGTCGACGAGGCGGTGGGCCCTCTCCAGGGACTGGTTGAACTCCTCGCCGGTCCCCGGCACCTTGATGCGCCGCCAGAACTCCTCGCGGAGCCGCGGAATCCGGTCGAGGGCCGTCCGCAGCCCCTCGGCGGTGCGGGCCATCCCGCAGTACTCCCACAGCAGTGCGCCGAGTTCCCGGTGGAAGGAGTCGGGCGTACGGTCGCCGTTGACGGCCAGCAGCCGGGCCAGCCGCGCCGTGGTCTCCTCGACGGCCGCCGCGGCCGCCGGGTGGCCGGCGTCCATCGGGTCGGCGAGCGGGGCGCGGGCCAGATAGTCGTTGATCGTCGAGGGGAGGACGAAGTAGCCGTCGGCCAGGCCCTGCATCAGGGCGGAGGCGCCGAGGCGGTTGGCGCCGTGGTCGGAGAAGTTGGCCTCGCCGATCGCGAACAGGCCGGGGACGGTGGTCTGGAGGTCGTAGTCGACCCACAGCCCGCCCATCGTGTAGTGCACTGCGGGGTAGATCCGCATCGGTACCTCGTACGGGTCCTCCGCGGTGATCCGCGCGTACATGTCGAAGAGGTTGCCGTACTTCTCCTCGATCCGGGCCCGGCCCATGCGCGCGAGGGCGTCCGCGAAGTCCAGGTACACGCCCTGGCCGCCGGGGCCCACACCGCGGCCCTCGTCGCAGACCTGCTTGGCGGCGCGGGAGGCGATGTCGCGGGGGACGAGGTTGCCGAACGACGGGTAGCTGCGCTCCAGGTAGTAGTCGCGCTCCTCTTCGGGGATCCGGCCGGGCGGGCGTGTGTCGCCCGTGGCCTTCGGCACCCAGATACGGCCGTCGTTGCGCAGCGACTCGCTCATCAGCGTCAGCTTCGACTGATGGTCGCCGGTGCGCGGGATGCAGGTCGGGTGGATCTGGGTGAAGCAGGGGTTGGCGAAGTACGCACCGCGGCGGTGCGCCCGCCAGATGGCGGTCGCGTTCGAGTGCATGGCGTTGGTCGACAGATGGAAGACGTTGCCGTAGCCGCCGGACGCCAGCACCACGGCATCGGCGAAGTAGCTGGAGATCTCGCCGGTGACCAGGTCCCGGGCGACGATGCCGCGGGCCCGCCCGTCGGCGACGACGAGATCCAGCATCTCGGTGCGCGTGTGCAGTTCGACGTTCCCCGCCGCGATCTGCCGGGACAGGGCCTGATAGGCGCCGAGCAGCAGCTGCTGGCCCGTCTGCCCGCGGGCGTAGAACGTCCGGGAGACCTGGACGCCGCCGAAGGAGCGGGTATCGAGCAGCCCGCCGTACTCCCGCGCGAACGGCACGCCCTGGGCGACGCACTGGTCGATGATCTCGACGGAGATCTGCGCGAGCCGGTGCACATTCGACTCCCGGGCGCGGAAGTCGCCGCCCTTGACGGTGTCGTAGAACAGCCGGTGGACCGAGTCGCCGTCGTTGCGGTAGTCCTTCGCCGCGTTGATACCGCCCTGCGCGGCGATCGAGTGGGCCCGGCGCGGCGAGTCCTGATAGCAGAACTGGACGACGTGGTAGCCCTGTTCGGCGAGGGTGGCGCCTGCGGAGCCGCCCGCGAGGCCGGTGCCGACCACGATGACGGTGTGCTTGCGGCGGTTGGCGGGGTTGACCAGCTTCGCCTCGAAGCGGCGGGTGTCCCAGCGCCCGGCGACCGGCCCGGCCGGTGCCTTGGCGTCGGCGACCGGCGCACCGGTCGGGTAGTCCGCGTAAGAAGCCATGGTCAGCTCACCACTCCGGTCATGACGGCAAGGGGTACGGCGACGAAGCCCACGGTCAGCACCAGCGCGAGGACGTTGGCGGTGGTCTTCAGGACGCGGTCGCGGCGGCGGCTGCCGACGCCGAGGGTCTGTGCGGCGCTCCAGAACCCGTGCCGGACGTGCAGCCCGAGCGCCAGCATCGCGACGAGGTAGATCACGTTGCCGTACCAGGTGGAGAAGGTGTCCACGACGTTCTGGTACGGGTGGCCGGGCTGGAAGCCGTCGGGGTGCACGGTGCCGGTCGTCAGATCGAGCAGGTGCCAGACGAGGAACAGCCCGAGGATGATCCCGCCCCAGCGCATGGTGCGGGTCGCATAGCTCGCGCGCGGCTTCTTGTGCCGATAGGCGTCGGGCCGCGCCCTGATGCCGCGGCGGCTGAGCTGGTACGCGGAGACGGCGTGCGCCACGACGGCGGCCACCAGGACGACGCGGACGAGCCAGAGCGTCCACTCCTGGTGCATGAAGGGCGCGCCGACCGTCCGCAGCCAGTGCGCATAGTGGTTGAACTCGCCCGGCCCGAAGAAGATCTTCAGGTTCCCGAGCATGTGGACGACCAGGTAGAGCAGCATGATCAGGCCGCTGACGGCCATCACCGTCTTCTTGCCGACGGTCGAGTGCCACAGCGTCTGCGGCAGGGGCGGCCGTCGGTCCGTCCGTATGTCCAGTGCCATGGGTCCCGACGGTAAGGACGGCCCCGCTCATCAGTCCAAGACATGGTACGGCTCATCTCCATAGGCGATTCCTATCGAGAGCCCCTACCTTTGCTCTCATGCAGCTGCAGCAGCTCCGCTACTTCACCGCCGTGGCCGACACCCGCCACTTCACCCGCGCCGCCGAGCGCGAACATGTCGCCCAGCCCTCCCTCTCCCAGCAAATCCGCTCCCTGGAGCGGGAGTTGGGTGCCGAGCTCTTCCACCGCGCCCGCGGCCACATCTCCCTCACCGATGCCGGGGAGACCCTGCTGCCGCTCGCCCGGCGCATCCTCGCCGACGCCGAGACCGCCCGCCGCGAGGTCCAGGAGGTGGCCCGGCTGCGCCGCGGCCGGCTCCGCCTCGGCGCCCCGCCCAGCCTCTGCGCGAGCCTCGTCCCCGATGTCCTGCGGGCCTTCCACGCGACCTATCCCGGCGTGGAGCTGCTCGTGACCGAGGACGGCTCCCAGGACCTGGTTCGGGCGCTGGCCGACGGCGCCCTGGACCTGGCCCTGATCATCACCCCGCTCCCGGTCCAGGCCCCCGCCCTGGCCACCTCCGACCTGCTGCGCGAGGAACTCGTCGTGGTCTCCGCCCCCGACCGCCCGGCCCCCATCGGCCGGCGCACCCGCATCCGGGTGGCGGATCTGCAGGACCGACCGCTGGCCATGTTCCGCCGCGGCTACGACCTGCGGGAATTCACCACCGCGGCCTGCCGGGCGGCCGGCTTCGAACCGTCCTTCACCGTCGAGGGCGGCGAGATGGACGCCGTCCTCGGCTTCGTCCGGGCCGGACTGGGCATCGCCGTGGTCCCCAGCATGGTCGCCGAACGCTCCGGTCTGCGGATCACCCCGTTCTCCACCCCCGGTATGCACCGCGTGGTCTCGGTCGCCCACCGCGGGGACGTCTCCCCGCCGCGCGCGGCCCGGGAACTGGAGCGCATCCTGCGTGCGCACCTGGCGGCGGACGGGGCCTGACGCGGCGTCGGCCCGGCAGCCGGGTGACCGGCCCGGTCATCCGCGATCGCCGGGCGCGGCCCCGTGGCAGGGCTCCGGGGCCGGTCGTAGGCTGGCCGCATGTCGACCCATGCGAAGCGTGAACGGCTCCTTCTCGCCGACCTGTTGGAGAGCGCCGGCCCCGAGGCGCCGACGCTGTGTGAGAACTGGAGCGCGCGGGACCTGGCCGCGCACGTGGTGGTGCGCGAACGGCGCGCCGACGCGGCCGCCGGGGTCCTCGTCAAGCCGCTGGCCGCACGGCTCCAGCGGGTGCAGGCGGAGTTCGCCGCCAAGCCGTACGAGGAGCTGATCCAGCTGATCAGGACCGGGCCGCCGAGGATGTCGCCGTTCGCACTCAAGCAGCTCGACGAGGTGTCCAACACCGTGGAGTTCTACGTGCACACCGAGGACGTGCGGCGGGCGCAGCCGGACTGGTCCGCGCGGGAGCTCGACCCCGTCTTCGCGGACGCCCTGTGGTCCCGGCTGGAGCGGATGGCCCGGGTGCTGGGCCGCAAGTCGCCGGTGGGCCTGGTGCTGCGGCGGCCGGACGGGCGGACGGCGGTCGCCCATCGCGGCACCCCGGTGGTCACGGTCGTCGGTGAGCCGGGCGAGCTGACCATGTTCGCCTTCGGCCGGCAGGAGGCGGCCGACGTGGCGCTGGACGGCGACAAGGAGGCGATCGACCGGCTGCTGGCGGCACAGCTGGGGGTCTGACCGCCCCCGTTCCGCTCCGGCCGGCCAGGCGGAGGGACACCTACCGCCGGAACACCACGACCACGAGGGTCACCGCCACCGCCACCGCCGCCGCGCACACCGCCCCCAGCACCCGCGCGGCCACCCGCGCGGCACGGTCCGGGTCCGGCGGCGGTGGCGGCACGGGCGGCTCCTGAGGATGCATGTGTGCAGGATGCCGCACGGCACAATGGACGCATGACCCGCAGCCGCACCACCGCCCCCGGCCAGGCCCCCGCTGCCGCCTCCGCCCTCGACCCGGCCATCGCCGCCCGCCTCAAGCGCGGCGCCGACGGCCTGGTCCCCGCCATCGCCCAGCAGTACGACACCGGCGAGGTGCTGATGCTCGGCTGGATGGACGACGAGGCGCTGCACCGCACCCTGACCACCGGCCGCTGCACGTACTGGTCCCGCAGCCGGCAGGAGTACTGGGTCAAGGGCGACACCTCCGGCCACGTCCAGCACGTGAAGTCGGTGGCGCTGGACTGCGACGCCGACACCGTCCTGATCAAGGTCGATCAGGTCGGCGCCGCCTGCCACACCGGCGACCGCACCTGCTTCGACGCCGACGTCCTGGCTGCCGAGGCCGGGCCCGACCAGTAGGCTCCGCTGCCATGACCACGGGAACCACCGGCACCGCCACTCCGGACCTCGACACCTTCCGCACCCTCGCCAAGGACCGTCGGGTCATCCCCGTCACCCGGCGCCTGCTCGCGGACGGCGACACACCGGTCGGGCTCTACCGCAAACTCGCCGCGGAACGCCCCGGCACCTTCCTCCTGGAATCCGCCGAGAACGGCCGTACGTGGTCGCGCTACTCCTTCATCGGCGTCCGCAGCGCCGCCACCCTCACCACCCGCGACGGGCAGGCGCACTGGCTCGGCACCCCGCCCGTCGGCGTCCCTACCGGCGGCGACCCGCTCCAGGCGCTGCGCGCCACCGTCGAGGCGCTGCACACCCCCCGCGACCTCATCGAGGGCGCGGGACTGCCGCCGTTCACCGGCGGCATGGTCGGCTACCTCGGCTACGACATCGTGCGCCGCCTGGAGAAGATCGGCGAGCAGACCCGCGACGACCTCCGGCTGCCCGAGCTGACCATGCTGCTCACCTCCGACCTCGCCGTCCTCGACCACTGGAACGGCACGGTCCTGCTGATCGCCAACGCGATCAACCACAACGACCTCGACACCGGTGTCGACGAGGCCTATGCGGACGCCGTGGCCCGACTGGACGCCATGGCCTACGACCTCGCCCGGCCCGCGCCCGCCAGCGCCGCCGCGATGCCGCCGTCCGCGGTCCCGCCGTTCACCGCCGAGTGGGGCGGACCGGCCTTCCAGGACGCCGTCGAGGACATCAAGGAGCGCATCCGGGCCGGCGAGGCCTTCCAGGTCGTGCCCTCCCAGCGCTTCGAGACGCCGTGCACGGCGAGCGCGCTGGACGTCTACCGGGTGCTGCGGGCCACCAACCCCAGCCCGTACATGTACCTCTTCCGCTTCGAGGGCGGTGAGGGCGCCGAGGAGGGCGCCTTCGACGTGGTGGGCTCCAGTCCGGAGGCGCTGGTCAAGGTCGAGGGCGGCCGGGCCACGGTCCACCCCATCGCCGGCACCCGCCCGCGTGGCGCCACGGTCCAGGACGACCAGGCCCTGGCCGAGGAGCTGCTGGCCGACCCCAAGGAGCGCGCCGAGCATCTGATGCTCGTCGACCTGGGCCGCAACGACCTGGGCCGGGTCTGCGAGCCGGGCAGCGTCGAGGTCGTCGACTTCATGTCCATCGAGCGCTACAGCCATGTGATGCACATCGTCTCCACGGTCACCGGGCAGGTGGCCGAGGGCCACAGCGCCTTCGACGTGCTCACCGCCTGCTTCCCCGCCGGCACCCTCTCCGGGGCGCCCAAGCCGCGCGCCCTGCAGATCATCGAGGAGCTGGAGCCGACCCGGCGCGGGCTGTACGGCGGCTGCGTGGGCTACCTCGACTTCGCCGGCGACTCCGACACCGCCATCGCGATCCGCACGGCCCTGCTCCGGGACGGCACCGCCTACGTCCAGGCGGGCGCCGGGGTGGTCGCCGACTCCGACCCGGTGGCCGAGGACACCGAGTGCCGCAACAAGGCTGCAGCGGTGCTGCGCGCCGTGAACACGGCCAATCACCTGGGGAAGTAGACCGCCGAGGGGGGCCACCGGGCGGGACCACCAACGGCTCCTGCCCCGGTCCACCCCGCTGCGGGGTGCCCGGAGTGCCCAACAAGGCCGCCGCGGTGCTGCGCGCCGTGCACACCGCCAACCACCTGGGAAAGTGACCGGCCGCACGCCCCGCACCCACCCCGCGCACCGGACCCCGCCGGCCGGTGCGCGATAGTGGTGCGCGTGAGTGCCGTACCCCAGACCCGTACCGACGTCCCGTCCGCGGGCGAGCCGGCCGCCGCGCCGGCCACCCGCGCCCGCGGCGCCACGCGCAGTCTCGCCCTCGCCCTGCTGGCCGGCGCGGCCGGCGCGGGCCTGGCGCTGCTGGCCTCCGGCCGCATCTGGGCCCGGGGCTCCGCGGAGCTCGCCCAGGGCGCGCTGCCGCGCAGCGTGACCGGCGCCGATGTGACCGGGGTGCCCGGCGCGCTGGCCGTCGTCGGCCTGGCCGCGCTGGTCGCGGTCTTCGCCGTGCGCCGGGTCGGCCGGATCGCGGTCGCCGCGCTGCTCACACTCAGCGGCGCGGGCATCGCCGTCGCCGCCGTGCTGGGCAACTCCGACACCTCCGCGCTGCGGGAGAAGGCCGCCACCGCGGTCGGCCTGACCGGCGCCGGTGTGCATCACGTCACGCACACCGGCTGGCCGTGGGTGGCCGCGGCCGGCGGCGGCCTGCTGCTGGTCGCCGGGCTGCTGGCGCTGGTGTACGGACGCCACTGGCCTGCGATGTCGGGCCGGTACGAGCGCACGCCCGGCGGCGCCCGCGGCCCGCGCCGGGCCCCGGCCCCGCCGGATCTGGACCGTCCGGAGGAGATCTGGAAGTCCCTGGACCGCGGTGAGGACCCCACCCGGTAAAGGTGCTCCGCGCGGCATCGGTGACAATGGGCGACGAGGATCACCGCGCCCCGACCCCCGGCGCGACAGAGCAACGAGGAGCATTCATGTCGAGCAGTGGCCACGGACACACCCCCGCCGCCTGGACGGGCGTCATCATCTCGTTCATCGGCTTCTGCGTCTCCGGAGCCTTCATCGTGCTGGGGAACGTGCCCGGCTTCTGGGCCGGCATCGTGCTGATCGGCCTCGGTGCCGTGGCCGGCGGTCTGATGCGTGCGGCCGGCATGGGCCAGGAGCCCCGCCGCGCCAAGCCCGTTTCCCCGGCGCAGGCCCAGCCGCAGGAGGGCTGAGCTCCCGCTCCCGTGGCGCCGCCCGGCGCCACCCCGCAGTTCCCCTCGAAGGCGCCGCTTCCCGGCCCGTACGCACCCGTGGTGCCGTACCCGCCGTCCGTGCCCGCTCCGTACGGCGGCCGAGAAGCTGCGCCTTCGCGCACACCGCCGCACAATCGGCACGTGAGCGATCCCGTGGTGCACCCGTCCCCCCGGCGGAGCGCGCTGCCCCGCCGTCTCGCGGCACCCCTGGGCGCACTGACCGCCGCCCTCGCGGCCTTCGCCTACGTCGGGGCCGTCGATCCCCACGAGCCCGGCCACTATCCGGTGTGCCCGCTGCTGCATCTGACCGGCCTGTACTGCCCGGCCTGCGGCGGGCTGCGCAGCGCCCATGACGTCGTCCACGGAGATCTCCCCGCGGCCCTGGGCGCCAACGCCCTCGCGGTGGCCGGGTACGCCGCCTGTGCGGTCTTCTGGACGGTCTGGCTCAGCCGTGCGGTGCGGGGCCGCCCGACGGCGGGCCCCCGGCCGCGGGCCGTCCACTGGTGGGCGCTGGCCGGGCTGCTGCTGGTCTTCACCGTCGTCCGCAACCTCCCCGCCGGCAGCGCGCTGGCCCCGTGACCGCGGCCGGCGCGCTGCCGTAGGGGAGGCCGCACAACCTCCCCGTCACCGGCAAATGTCCAGGTCGTGGGACTGCGGTCCACCGGATGCGAGACCTGCATGCCATGGCGGATACCATCGAAGGACCGGGTGGGACGGCTCGTCCCCACGGGTGACTGTCCACCTCCCCCGCTCAAGAAGGAGGCCGCTCGCGTGAGTGTGCTCGACGAGATCATCGACGGGGTCCGCGCCGACCTCGCGGAGCGGCAGGCCCGCGTCACTCTCGACGAGCTCAAGGAGCGGGCCCGCAAGGCGCGCCCCGCCAAGGACGGCGTCGCGGCCCTCAAGGGCGAGAGCGTGACGGTGATCTGCGAGGTCAAGCGCTCCAGCCCCTCCAAGGGTGCGCTCGCCGCGATCGCCGACCCGGCCGGCCTGGCCGCCGACTACGAGGCGGGCGGCGCGGCGGTCATCTCCGTCCTCACCGAGCAGCGCAAGTTCGGCGGTTCGCTGGCCGATCTGGAGGCCGTCCGCGCCAAGGTCGACATCCCCGTCCTGCGCAAGGACTTCATCGTCACCGCCTACCAGTTGTGGGAGGCCCGGGCCTACGGCGCGGACCTCGCGCTGCTGATCGTCTCCGCGCTGGAGCAGGAGGCGCTGGTCTCGCTGATCGAGCGGGCCGAGTCGATCGGGCTCACGCCGCTGGTGGAGGTGCACGACGAGGACGAGGTCGTCCGCGCGGTGGACGCCGGCGCCAAGATCATCGGCGTCAACGCCCGCAACCTCAAGACCCTGGAGGTCGACCGTGGCAACTTCGCCCGGGTCGCCCCCGAGATCCCCGACCACATCGTCAAGATCGCCGAGTCCGGTGTCCGCGGACCGCACGACCTGATCGCCTACGCCAACGACGGCGCGGACGCGGTGCTGGTCGGCGAGTCGCTGGTCACCGGCAAGGACCCCCGGACCTCGGTCGCCGACCTGGTCGCCGCGGGCTCCCACCCGGCGATCCGGCACGGCCGCTCCTGAGCGCCCGCCCCCAGGACAGGACACCCAC